>LOES01000208.1 GCA_001515955.1 Clostridia bacterium BRH_c25
CTTTCCGAAAAGGAAAAACAGGAATATTATGAGCTTATCCTAAAGAAAACAAAGCATATCGCAGAACTGATCAACAGTTTTTCTGCGTTTACCAAGGATGAGCTTGAATTGGAAGCAATAGAAATGAAACCCTTTGAGGTATTGAGACTGTTTGAAAACATCGCTGCGGAATATGAAACCGAATTGTCAGGATTTGATTATCAACTTAGCTGGAAACATTCCTTCAGCGCAAACCAGCGCATAATAATAAATGAACATATGATACGCCGTGTTTTCGGAAATCTTTTCAGTAATGCCGTAAGATACGGTGGGAAGAAAGATCTGAAAGTCTATATGAGCGGCTATGCGAGTGGATACTATGCATATTTTCAGGTGGAGGACAACGGTGCAGGAGTACCGGATAATGAATTGCCTTCCTTATTTCAAAAATTTTTTACTATTGATAAGTCAAGGCAAAGTAAAAACGGCGGTACAGGACTTGGTTTGGCAAGTTGTAAATCTGTTATTGAACATCACGGCGGTCAAATTTGTGCGTTTCACTCAGATTATGGGGGATTGGGAATCCGTTTTATCCTTCCACTTGTTGTATAAAAAATTAGCGCTGTTAAACACATAAATCAAATGAGATATCAAAGAAAAAAAGGGCTGACCAAAATAACTTTTATTGGCCACCTTTTTTTTCTTTTAAGGCTGCTCTTATTTATTCATCACTTCATAATTTTTTATATTTGCTTTATAAATATTTATTTGCATTTCATCAGTGTTTTATTATGCCCCTGTATAATTTGTTTACAACAGATAAAGAAACATTCGTAATATCATCTTAGCTACAGTTAAATCCAAGGAGGAAGAAAGAGGATGAAACATATAAGTCGTATTTTTCGCAAATATAGAAATCCCCTTTTGTTAGCTACATTTGCAGTGCCAATTGTAACGCTGATACTACTGGCTGCATTTATAAATAAAGCTATTACCAGTTCTATTGTTGTTTTATGGATATCTTATATTCTTTTGGCTTTGTTATTTGGCAGAGCTTATTGTGGTTATATATGCCCGATTGGCTTGAAACAGCGGTTTTTCAACTTTGTAGGAGAGCTTATATTTAAAGAGCCTTTTGAAATTCCAAAAAGATTGGATAAGTATATGCGAATGTTTAAATACATTGTTGCATCGGTGCTGATAATCTGGAGTCTATTTAAATTGAGAATTTTAATCGGTGATAATCCTTTAAGTCAATACTCTGAGCTTTGGAATGAACTAGGCTTCATAGAAGGCATGCTTGATTGGGTTATGATTATTTTATTCCTATCAACAATTATAGGCTCAATTACGATTAAATACTTTTATTGCAAATATTTCTGCATCAAAGGCTCTGTATTTGGGTTGCTATCAAATGTATGTGCTTTTCGATTAAAGGTAGATAAAAATAAATGTACTGAATGTAAATCATGTTCGATGAATTGTCCTATGAATATACGAGTTCATACATTGGAAACGGTTAAATCGATGGATTGCTTGCGTTGCCAACAATGTGTGGCTGTATGCTCTGAAAAAGCAATAAATAACACTTTTATGGGAATGGCTATTTCACCTGCCGTTTTGATACCAGTTATCATAATAGCATTCATAATTTTACTGTATGTTTTCTCTTAAGTAGTTTTATAGTTAATAAAAAATTGAAGTGGAGTATTTCTTACCTTGATAAAGAAAGGAGGAATATACAATGAATAAAAAACGAATCATGCTGATAATAGCCATAGTTGTTGTTATCGTGGTAGTACTGATTATGTTTGGTGCAACTCTGGCAGATAAATTTATGGAGATACATGGTAAAAGCTTTATCGACATGCATCTTGGCAGATAACATGATAGCAGAGGAATTAAGAGGAGGTTTTGATAATGGTCAATCAGGAAAAAGAAAAAGCTTTCATCAATTTAAGAAATGTTGTTAAAAGGTTTGAAGGACAGGGAGGCGTTTTTACCGCTCTCAACGACATAAATCTCAATATTTCTTCAGGAGAATATGTAGGTATAGTCGGTAAATCCGGCTGTGGAAAAACTACCCTGCTCAATACGATTTGTGGTATAGACCGACCCACCTCAGGTGAAATCGTTGTCGATCAAAAGCTAATCCAGTCTTTTACCGAAAGCCAGATGGCTGTTTGGAGGGGAAAAAACATAGGCGTGGTATTTCAGTTCTTTCAACTCCTTCCTACATTGTCAGTGCTGGAAAATGTAATGCTTCCTATGGATTTTTGCAATACTTTTCCTATAAAGGAACGTAAAAAACGGGGATTACTTTTATTAAAAAAGGTTTGCGTAGAAGAACAGGCTGATAAGTTCCCATCGTCCCTATCGGGCGGAGAGCAGCAGAGAGTTGCAATAGCAAGGGCTCTAGCAAACGAACCGCAGATAATAGTGGCCGACGAACCTACGGGAAACCTTGACAGCCGAACAGCCGGAATGGTATTTGAGATTTTTGACAGGTTGGTGGCTGAAGGAAAAACCGTTTTATTGGTATCCCACGACAGAGATATAGCCAAAAGAGTAAATCGCTGTATAACTTTGGCTGACGGAAAGATCATTGATGACATCCAGGTAAATAAACAGGCCAGAAAGGATAACGGGGAGGTGCTATAAATTGTATAGATTCTGTATGGAAAAAGTAACACGTGACCTATTGTTCAATAAAACAAGGACAATCCTTGTCTTACTTGCCATGATAATAGGCGTAACCGGTGTTGGGGCGGTGCTTAATGCTAAGGCAATCCTCGACCGTGAAATGGATGTCAATTATATGCGCACAAACCCTGCATCCGCGACGCTCTTAGTTGAAGACCTTGATGATGAAATCGTCAGAGAGGTAATGAGTATGCCTGAGATTTTGGATGTACAAGTTGGAAGAACTGTTATAGGACGGGTACGGTCGGTTGATGGCGTTGAAAAAGAAATTGCCATGTTCGTTGTCGAAAATTTCGGTGACATGCGTATAGATAAGTTTGAACCTGAAGGTGGAAAGTGGCCTCCCGAAAAAGAAGACATACTTATTGAAAGAGCTGCAATGCGGGTTATCAATGCAAAAATAGGCGATAAATTGGATATTAAGTTACCGGGAGACTCTTACACTGAATGGAAGCTGGCAGGCACAGTACATGCTCCTGCTCTGCCCCCTGCTTGGATGGAAAATAAGGTATTTGCCTTTATAAGTCCGGAAACTTATCAGCAGCTTGGCGGCAGTAATGGTTTTAATGAGTTGAAATTCGTTGTATCAGAAAATAGGATGGATAAAGACAGCATCCAAAGTGTCGCTTACAACCTAAAAGATTGGCTGGAGCAAAACGGCAAAAAAGTGTGGAGGATTGAAATACCTGAACCCGGCAAGCATCCCCATGCAACTCAGATGGAAACTCTTTTATTTTTGCTGGGAAGCTTCGGAATAATTGCACTTATATTAAGCGCTGTGATTGTAGCCAATATGATTTCAGCACTTCTATCTCAGCAAATTCGCCAGATAGGAATTATGAAGGCTGTTGGTGCAAAAAGTAGCCAAATTGCAGTAATTTATCTCAGTTTCGCTATAATATTGGGTATTGCAGCAATTTCTATTGCCATTCCTATGGCAGTTCTTATTGGTAGAGCGTACGCTAATTTTAGTGCAAATATGTTGAACTTCCAAATTTTCAGCTATAGACTTCCTTTATCGACGTTTTTGAGCCAAATTGCAGTTGGCCTCCTGATTCCTTTACTGGCATCTGTTTATTCTATTGTAAAAGGAAGCCGGATTACTGTACGTGAGGCGCTACAAGATTATGGGGTTACTATAAAAAATAAAAGCTCAAACAACTATGATAGCATCAGTTCGGGAATAAGAGGAGTATCAAGACCTTTTCTACTTTCAATAAGAAACACTTTCCGAAAAAAAGGCAGATTGTTTTTAACTCTTGGGGTACTATCCATTGGGGGAGTTTTGTTTATTACCGCCATGAATGTTTCCTCATCAATGAATACCAGTTCGGCAGGGGTTATAAATTCTTATCGCTTTGATGCCTCCGTAAGTCTTGCCCGCCCTTATAATAATTCTGAAATAGAAGAGACGGTAAAAAAAGTCCCCGGTATACAGGATACAGAGGTCTGGGGAGGCTCGGAAGCAGTAATGGTATACGGGGACAGTATGATGGGTGACAACTTCAAAGTCATTGCAATTCCATCAAACTCAAAACTTGTAACATCCGTCGAACCTAACATGGGCAGATGGCTGGCTCCGGACGATACCAATGCTATCGTTATAAACCACCGTGTGTTGAACATGGAGCCAGATATAAAAATTGGGGATACTATCAAACTAAGAATAAACGAAAATGACTTTGATTGGAAAGTTGTCGGAGTTGTCCAAGAAATGATGTCTGAGCCGAAGGCATATGTAGTTCAACAATATTTTCAAGAACTTACTGGCCAGGAAGGTTTTGGCCAAGAAGTAGTTATCACGACTGAAAACAAAGATTCAAAAAGTATAGAGATTGCCGTAAAAGATGTGGAATCAAATCTTAATTCTGCTGGTTTTGAAACCGCAAGCGTTATCAAGATAGAGGATATAAGGCAGCAGATTGACGGCCATTTACTAATTATAGCCGCTATGCTGATTATAATGTCAACTTTGGGAGTTGTAGTCGGGGGCCTTGGCCTTTCGACCACTATGAGCATAAATGTAATGGAACGTACTCGTGAAATCGGTATAATGCGTGCCATAGGAGCCTCCACACGCTCAATATTCTATATAATCGTCGGTGAAGGAGTCTTAATTGGTCTTTTAAGTTGGTTGATTGCAACCGCAATGGCTATACCGGTTAGTATTTATATTAGTTATATGTTTGGAACCATATTTTTTGAAACACCGTTAGAAATAGCATTTTCCCCTATAGGTGTTTTTATATGGTTGGTATTGGCCATGACGTTTGCAGCGCTGTCTTGCCTCTATCCGGCATATAAGGCATCAAGAATGAGTGTCCGGGAAGTGCTTTCTTATGAATAGGATGAACTAGCAAGTCATTGCTCCTATAAATACCTGTAAATACTTGATGGTATTATTGTGGTGTTGATATAAATAAAAATTGAATGATCAGTGCTAAGGGCAAAGCCTCTGCATTAAATTCTCTATTAAGCTCATTTAGAACTTTAGAATCATTACATTTATCCACATGGGGCTTATATTGAGCAACTGTGTAATTAGATACCAGACCATTGGCTTTCATTACTCTGCCAATTTTTCTTCTGGATACTATAAAGCCCAGTTTCTTTAGTTCCACCTTGATTTTTCTAGTGCCATAGTTATTTCTACTAGCTTTAAAAATCTCCAGTATTCTAGGAGTTATTTCATCAGTAGATTCTTTGATTTTTGATTCATAGTAGTAAGTACTTCTAGAAAGCTGCAGGACTTTGCACATTGCTGATACACAGTATTTGTGGGCATTATTCTTTATCACATTTACTTTCGTCCTAATATCAGCGCTGCTTGCTTTAAAATATCATTCTCCATCTTTAATTGCTGGTTTTCTTTTTTTAGCTTGATTAACTCATTTTCCTCTGGAGTGCGATTATCTTTTTCCTTGAAGGAACCAGTTGTTATACTTCTTTTAATCCAGGTGTTAAATGCTGTGGGTGTTAAATCGTATTCAGCCATAATCTCATTTTTAGGCTTACCGCTTTCATAAAGCTTTACCATTTGTTCCTTGAATTCTTCAGTAAAAGTTCTTCTATCTCGTTTAGTCATATAAACCAATCTCCCTTAAATTATATTAGCTTAAAGTTTACATGACCTTATTTTTATTGTCTAGTTAATTGTAGCCGATCCACATCCAAGCCGGAAACATACAGTGCATTTTGGTTTATGGAATATCAAGAATTGGGCGAGATTTCCTATCGGTAAACAAATGGCTTGCTGAATTACGGCTTACCGGAACCACTGTTATCTCGCTTGATGAAGAACTGAACCCATATTATCTATTAAACATATGCTAAAAAATATTAATCCCTACTTGATAGCATCATAGAAAGATACAATTTCATAATTAATGCTAAAAACAATAAAAAAGCAGTATACTGACAATTTGAGATATCACATTGTCAGTATACTGTTTATATGTTTATGTCGGGCTATTTCTGGCTTTCGGCATAAATTTTCATAGCTTCGGATAAAAACTTAGACAGGCCGTCGCCATATTTGTCTATATTTACAGTAAATCTTTCGTCAGTAACATACATTTGGCCGACCCCGGCAAAAGCTTCCAGAGAATATCTGTAACCAAAGTTGGCATTGAAGTGGCTGTACATTTTATCCATAGCTGCTTGTGCGGTTGCAGAGTCTGGTGCCTCATTCCTTATTTTGGCCAAATTTGTAAACAAATCATCCATGCTTTTTGCTATTGCCTCTTGCTCATTTTGCGATAGTGACTTTATGTGGGCATTACTTTGATCGACAACCTTGTCACCCCATAAACGCCTCGCTTCATCTTCATATGGATTATTTGTAAAATCAAACCCATGAAACTTATCTTTGATACTCATTGTCATCTTTCCTTTCATATTCTGTACTGATTTCTCAAGAGTTTCAAGCATCAATTCAATACGTCTTTTTTCATACAGAAGAACTTTCTTCTGTAAATCGAACGCCTTTTCTCTATCAAAACTCGGACTGCTTAAAAGTTCCTTGATTTGTGCAAGAGAGAAGCCACATTCTTTAAAGAATAAGATTTGTTGCAGCCTATCCATATCATCGTCTGAATATTCGCGATAGCCGTTTTCCGGATTACGACTTGGACTAAGGATTGAAATTTTGTCATAATGATGAAGTGTGCGCACACTTACACCAGTTATTTTTGCCACTTCTTTTACATTCATTGCTTTCACTCTCCCTTGCAAATATCATTGTAAACTATAACGCAACGTAATAGTCAAGACTTTTTTGATAGTATTTGCATCTGCAAGAAAAATAAAAATTTATTAGTCCCTACTTGACAGCATCTTATGATGAAATAGGAATTCTTAAGCCGGCAAGGATCAACTCATCGGGGTATCGGATTTATGGCCGGGCAGAGGTAGACAGGCTGCAGCAGATTTTATTTTACAGAGAGCTGGGTGTGAGCCTGGAAAGCATCAAAGACATAGTGACGGCACCTTCTTTTGATGGAGCTAAAGCACTGCGGGAACATCGCGAGAAGCTTCTTGAAAAAAGAGAGCAATTGAATTTACTGATTGCGAATGTGGATAAAACTATAGCGTTAACAGAAGGGAGAATTATTATGAGTGATAAAGAAAAGTTTGAAGGCTTTAAACAAAAGCTGGTAGATGATAATGAGAAGAAGTATGGCAAAGAAATCCGTGAGAAGTACGGTAAGGATGCAGTCGAAAAATCAAATGACAAAGTAAAGAACATGACCCAGGAGCAATATGAAGCAGTGACAAAACTGGCGGAGGAGCAGCTGGCAACCTTGACAGAGGCTTTTAAGACAGGGGATCCTGCAGGGGAATTGGCACAAAAGGCTGCAGATTTGCACAAGCAGTGGCTGACCTTCTACTGGGACAGCTACTCTAAAGAAGCACATGCGGGTGCTGCTCAGATGTATGTTGACGATGAACGGTTTACAAAATACTATGATAAAGAGCAACCAGGAACAGCTGAATTTTTGAGGGATGCTATTCTGATATACACTGGCATGAAATAATATAAAGCATAAATTTAAATATTGAAAATGCGATTGATGAGAATCAGTCGCATTTTTTTCTGTAAATCGAAGAAAATTTTTAAGTAATAATTAAATTATTACTTATATTTATACAACAGAATTATAGGACTAAAGACCTAAAATTGAAATTTGAGGTCCTATATTTATAGGACTTATGTATCGTTTTATGTAACATACTATTGTAAAAATATGGAGTATTGATATAATAATGACATATATATTGTAAAAATATGGACAAACTTGTCAAAAAATACAATAACAAAGCCGAGAAATATAAATACCATGATGGTTATATAAATCGCACAAAGAAGATTACATAGAATAGAAGCGATTTATAACATCAAGGAAAACGTTTCGCACTATTGAACAATTATGTAATGGATTTAGTGCGAAACATATAGGTTGCCGGATAAAATAAACACAAGAAGGGTTACTACTCTAAAAAAACCCTTTAACTGTAAAGAAAGCAGGCAACTACTACGCCTGCTTTCTCTCCTTTTATAAGGGTTAAATATATAAGCTCTTTAAAAAAAAACTGAAGGAGGCATTATGATAACAAAGTTTGACAGAATGCAGATATCATCCATAAATGATATTCATGCAGGCAGAATAAGCAAGGTAAAAGGTAATGTAAACAGCAAAAAAGTAGCGGTGCCGGAAAAGGAAACCTTCAAGTACATATTCGAAAATGCGAAAAAAGGAAATGAAATGGCGGCAGTATTACTGGATGAGTGGCAAAAAAACTGCGAGCCAAAGGGTAATAAGGAAGAGCAGATTATTCATATGATTAACATGGCAGCCAATAGAATTTTCAAGTAAGCAGAAATGCAATTAAAAGCAAGGATCACTTTGTTTCGTTGATTTTAAATGTTTAAGAGGTGATATGTATGAAGAAGAGTTGGACACAACAGGAAATAGAATATTTAAGAGACAGCTGGGGCAGGATATCCCTGGCGCAAATAATGGATAGCCTCAGCAGAACAGAAGACAGTGTGATGAGAAAAGCAAGAAGGATAGGTTTATGCGTAAAAAAACCTGAAAAGGATATGCTGAAAAAAAGATGGGGCGTTGAGGAAGATAATTTCATTATTGAAAATTATAGAGTATTAACGGTGGAAGCGATTTCACAACAGCTTGGAAGGACTGTATATGCTATCCGGAAAAGAGCATTGGCTTTGGGTGTAGCGGGTGAAGTGAGCCGCTGGAGCATAGATGAGATGGAATTTCTCAATGAAAAATGGGGAATCCTCAATTTGGACACTATAGCCCAAAAACTAAACAGAAGCAGGAATTCGGTATTGTTGAAAGCACATCAAATGTCATTGAGGGAGCAGGTTGCTGCTAATGGAGTTTATCTTACTCCAAATGATATCAGTGATATATTAGGTATAAATATAAGGACACTATATTCATGGATTTGGAACGGCAGTTTGGGGCACAGGAAATTCAAGGTAGGGAAAAAGAGGAAATACCAGATTGCTGTGGAGAATCTTTGCGAATTCATAGAAAAGCATCAGGACAAGTGGAACTCACAAAAGGCAGATATCATACAGATCAAGTCATACTATGCATCATATTTTATAGCAAGAAATAATACTATGACAATTCGGGGAGAAATTCCCGAGTGGATGGTAGAAAAAATTGAGCGGGACAAATATGGCTTTAGAGAATACTTAAAGCCCTGGACTACAAAAGAAGAGCTAAAATTACTCCAAATGGCAGAACAGAAACATACATATAAAGAAATATGTATAAAGCTGGACAGGTCTATCGAGTCGGTAAAGGCAAAGCTTCATCTGCTGTATAAACAGGAAAACAGGATAAGTTACATATATAAAGAGAATACCAATAATTAAAATGAGCAAAACGGATGCTTCCGGACTGATCTGAAAAGATTGCTTCGGAAGCATCTTATTTGATACAATTCCATTATACACAATAATTTGATAGAATTAGAATAAGAATCTAAAAAGAAGCTTGGAGCTGTGGTGAACAAAGGGGTGGAATGCTTGAAAAAGCTTTATGGAATTAAAACGGTAATCATTGCCGGCTTTACAATTGCACTTATCTTGGCAATTCTTTCCACAGGTACGGTTGTGGGGCAGGCGGATCCTTTTTCGGAAATCAGGGAAAAAATGGCCGGAATATCTGAAGATGAAAAGGAGATTCTGCAAAATCTGTTTACCCTTGCTCAGGAAATTGAATTGATGGAGTCTGAGGAAAAGAAATTTGCCCGGGAAATAGAAGTAATAAACCGCGAGATCAAAGATTTGGAGGCTGCTATAGCAGAGAGCGGACTTGCCTATGCAAAAAAGCAGGAGAGTCTCAAGCAGGTTCTCAGAAGCTATCAGAGGATGGGGCCGGGGTCCTTCATAGAAATAATACTGAATTCGGATAGTCTCAGTGCTTTTCTTCAAAGAATAAACACCCTCAGGGATCTTACGCGTAATACCGGTGAACTTTTGGAGCAATTGGAGACAAGTGGCGAGAGATTAGCTGCAGAGAAGGTGAAGCTGTCTGAAAAACTCGTTTTGGCAGAAGAAAAACAGAAACAGTCAAGAGAAGCACTGACAAAAAAAATGGAACTGAAGGCGGAAAAGGAAGAGTATCTTGCATCCCTTAAGGGGGAAAGTGAGTATTATCAAGCATATCTTGCCGGTATAGAGCAGGTGTGGGGTGAACTCAGGCCTTTGTTTTCAGAGGTTGTAAGGGATTTTTCCCGCATAATTGAAGAAGGGAATTTACCCGTTGATGCTTTGAAAATCAGTTTTTCCTTTTTTGAGTTAAGGGGAGCTATAGAAGATAGGACCATTAATAAAGTAGTTTCAGAGCAAAGCAGTCTTCCAAAGATTGTGTTTGCTTTTCACTCTGACAGAGTTGAAATAAGCTTGCCTGAAAAATATCTTGTTCTGTCAGGAACATTTGCTGTTATGGACGGACACGCTCTTGAATTTCAAGCTCAGGAAGGCAGCTTTTATGGAATGCCCCTTGCGCCCGGGTCTATAGCAGAATTGCTGAGTGAAGGTGAAATAGTGCTGGATATTGAGCCGCTGCTGGCCGGAAATGTCATACATGATTTAAAGCTTAAGGATGGTTATCTGGAATTGATACATAAGCTGAGTTTATTCTAGTGCAATATATATATGCCTCGTAAAGTAATTTATTGCTGGGGTATGCGAGGCACAAATGTTAATAAGCACTATTTGGAGGGGAAACAATGATTGAAGCAAAGGGTGTATGTTTGAAGTATCCGGAAGGTACAATGGCTCTTCAAAATATCAATCTGCAGATTGAACATGGTGAATTGGTGTATATAACCGGTCCCAGCGGATCGGGGAAAACCAGCCTCTTAAAGCTTTTCATGGGAGTTGAGCATCCTACGGCAGGTACGTTAAGGGTTTTGGGACAGCCTATAATGAAAGGACAAGCCATGGAAATCAGGAGATTGCGGAAATTGATCGGGCCGGTTTTTCAGGAATTCAGACTGATAAAAGGAAGAACCGCATTGGAAAATGTAATGCTGGGCATGCGGTTTTTAGATGTTTCTCACCGTTCTATAAGGAAAGATGCTCATAATGCACTGGTAAAGGTGGGGCTGGAGCAAAAAGTACTTTCATTGGTAGAGCACCTGTCATGGGGGGAGTGCCAAAGGGTGGCAATAGCCCGGGCGGTAGCGAGGAAACCCGCATTGATCATAGCAGATGAGCCTACAGGGAATTTGGATAAGGACAATGCAATGAATATTTTAGCACTGCTGAACTCCTTCAAGGACAATAAAACAACAGTAATAATAACCACCCATGCAACCCATTTGATTGAAGGTGAAAAAGCAGCCGGACATATCAGCATGGATAAGGGTAATATGAGCTGGGAAAGGTTGGGATGAGCTTAGATGAAGAATATCTTATATAATACCGGTTACTTTCTCAGGGAAGTAAAAACAATAATCCGGATAAATCTATTGTCCAACGTTTTTTCGCTTTTAAGCACCGGACTCATTTTCTTTATTCTTGCCATGGTAATTTCAGGCTGGTGGGTGAGCAGTCAAGTAATTGAGACCATACAGGGAGAGGCTGAAGTGAATGTATATTTCAAGGAAGGCCTTGATAAGGCCGGATCAATAAAGCTTGTTGAGGGGATCAAAGGTATTGCAGGAGTGCGGGAGGCAAGACTGGTTGATGAGGCTGAGGCCTACAGCAGGATGGAGGAAATTCTGGGGAAGGAAGCTCATGTCCTTGCATATTTCGATGATAATCCTTTTAGTCCATTTATTGAAGTGAAAATCCAGATAGATGAAATCGGTGCTATTCTGAAAGAATTAGAGTTTATGACCGGTATTGAGCATGTGAGAGATAACAGAGAGGTGCTGGAGCGTCTTCGCAGCATTGCAGGAGTGCTGAGAGTATTAGGGTATCTGGTAGTAACTGCAGTGGGAATATCCACAATGGTTATAATATCTCATATTATAAGAATGGGGATATATGACAACAGGGAGCAGATAAATACCCTGAGGCTGATGGGGGCACCGGAAGCCTTCATCGGGTTTCCCTTTATGCTGGAAGGACTGCTTCTGACACTGGGAGGTGGTGCAATCGCAGCTGCGATGTCGGTATTCTCACTGAAATATTTATATGCTCAGATGGCAGGACCGCTTCCTTTCATTCCGCTTACACCACTTGGGACCATGACATCACAGCTGGTTATTCTGGTCATGTCCATAAGTGCGGCACTGGGGATTGCCGGCGGTTTTTTCGGGCTGTCATCGGCAAAAAGCAGCTAGTGTGACAACTATTTAGTAATGCAAAAAACTGCAACGCCTTACCTATGTCATTCTGAGCTTGCGAAGAATCTTTTACTTCAGAGATTTTTCCGTAACAAATACTTGAAGGCATTCCTTTAGGGTCTAAGATCCTTCACTACGTTCAGGATGACATTTGTGTTACTTTGTAGTTGTCACACTAGAGAGTATAACTTCTTTAGTTTTGCAGGTATAATACTCAGACTTGAAAAGGTGAGAATTCCGTGTTAGAATGATAGTAAATTAATAATTTTTGTACTAGGGGGGCTGGAAAGGCCAGCTGAGATAGAGAACCGACAAAGTCTCTGACCCTTTTACCTGATCTGGATAATACCAGCGTAGGGAAGTAACATGTTTATGAAGATATATAAGCATAAATCCTTATAAGTGGGTTTATGCTTTTTCTTATGGCCCCTTCTAGTACAAAAGTAATAGGAGGGGTATTTTTATGCAAACCAAAAAACTTACATTTTCAGCATTGCTTGTAGCGATAGGTGTAATGGCAGGCAATATAATCTATATACCTGTCGGAGCAGCCAAATGCTTTCCGGTGCAGCATACAATCAATGTCATATCGGGGGTGCTGCTAGGACCATGGTATGCTGTAGCAAATGCTTTTCTGGTTTCCTTGCTGCGGAACATGCTGGGTACAGGTTCGCCCTTGGCTTTTCCGGGGAGCATGATAGGAGCTTTTTTAGCAGGGGCCCTGTATCTTAAGCTCGGCAAGAAATCATGGGCAGTGCTGGGGGAGATATTTGGAACAGGCATATTGGGCGGCTTATTGGCATTCCCGATAGCGAAGCTCATATTAGGAAAGGATGTTGCGGCTTTCTACTTTGTAATACCTTTTCTGATCAGTACTATAGGGGGCAGCATAATTGGGTATTCCATTCTAAAGGTCATGGAAAGAAATAATGTATTAAAGAAGTTAAATGCTTAAGGGGGATGGTAATATGAAAAATGTTTTGACCATAGCAGGCTCGGACAGCAGCGGTGGTGCAGGAATACAAGCCGACTTGAAAACCTTTTCTG
Source organism: Clostridia bacterium BRH_c25 (assembly GCA_001515955.1). The sequence continues at coordinate 13,570 of LOES01000208.1, forward strand.
CTCATGGTGTCTATGGCATGAGTGTGATAACTGCGGTTACCGCCCAAAACACGCAAGGTGTCTTTGGGGTGCAGGACATATCGGCTGAATTGATCAGCAAACAGATAAAAGCAATATTTGAGGATATAAGAGTAGACAGCTTGAAAATAGGCATGGCATCTCAAATAAGCACAATTAATGCAATTGGTGAAGGGCTCCAATATTACAAGCCTTCGAATATTGTTTTAGATCCGGTTATGATATCAAAAAGCGGATATCAGCTCTTACAGCAGTCGGCAATTGAAGCATTGATCGGTATATTGCTTCCTTTAGCAAGGGTAGTTACCCCAAATATCCCTGAGGCTGAAGTTATTACAGGTATAAAGATCGGAAGTATTGCGGAAATGGAAAAGGCTGCGGGGATGATTTTCAAAATGGGGTCCGGGAATGTATTGGTTAAGGGCGGCCACCTGGAGGATGAGGCAATAGACATACTGTTTGACGGTAATAGATTCACCTATTTGAAAAGCAGGAGAATTGATACAAAAAACACCCATGGGACGGGTTGTACCTTGTCCGCCGCCATTGCCTCCAACCTGGCAATAGGGGATTCCGTTGAGGAAGCTGTGACAAAAGCAAAGGAGTATATTACTGTTGCAATAGAGAATTCCTTATCCATAGGCAAAGGGGCAGGGCCTACAGATCATTTTTATACCTTGTACAAGAAGGCAGGTGTATCATATGAATAAAGGCGGCAATAACATTTCACTCCTAAGCTTTTTCGCTTTATGGTTCGGGGCATCTGTTTCAATAGCTGAGATACTTACCGGAGGACTGCTTGCACCTCTTGGCTTCAGGAACGGCCTGACAGCAATAATAATCGGGCACTTAATCGGAACAGCAATTTTAGTACTGGGCGGGATAATCGGTACTGAAGAAAGGCTCCCTTCCATAATGTCAACCGGCATATCCTTTGGTACATACGGTGCTTACTTGTTTTCAGTACTAAATGTGCTGCAGCTGATCGGATGGACTGCGGTTATGATTATATCCGGTGCAAGGTCAGTGAATGAAATATCAAAAGCATTGTGGTCCTTTGACTGTATTAATCTTTGGAGCATTATAACAGGAGGGCTTATCTGCTTATGGATCTTGTTCGGCAAGAATGGGTGGAAAAAGCTGAATCTGGTTGCTGCAGCTCTGCTTTTTCTGCTTACAATCCTGCTGAGTACTGTTGTTTTCAAGAATAGTGAGTTGTTTGCCAAAGGAGTTGAAGGTACAATGTCCTTTGGAACGGCTATAGAGCTTAACGTAATAATGCCTCTTTCATGGCTGCCCCTGATAGCTGATTATACAAGGTTCGCAAAAAGAAAAAGGGACGGTGTCATAGGAAGCTTTCTGGGTTATTTTTTAGGAAGTTCATGGATGTATACCATAGGCCTTGGCGCGGCAATTGTTGCAGGCAATCCTGACCCCGGCGCAATGATGCTGGCTGCCAATTTAGGGTTTACTGCCCTGGGAATAGTTATCCTGTCCACAGTAACTACAACATTTCTTGATGCATATTCGGCAGGGGTGACATTTTTGAATATATTCCCGAAGCTGAGTGAAAGAAAAGCCGCCTTAACTATGGGAATAATAGGAACATTGATTGCTATAGCTGCACCAATAGAGCAATATGAGAACTTTTTATATGCAATAGGTTCGGTTTTTGCACCACTTTTTGCAATACTGCTTACAGATTATTTTATTATAAAAAAGAACAGCAGGCTTCAGGAAGGGCTTCTGGTAAACTGGACAGCGGCGGCAGTCTGGATTATTGGTGTAATACTGTACTATCAATTTATAAAGCTTGACCTCGTACTGGGTGCAACAGTTCCTGTAATGGCAGCAACAGGTGTGATTTATACTCTTTCCTGGAGGTTGACTGAAAAATGGAAGCTATTAAAAAAGTAACTGTGCTCTTGAAAAAAATAAAAGAAAGCAGACCGGTAATACATCACATAACTAATTATGTGACTATGAATGATAGTGCAAACATTGTGTTGGCTGTTGGAGGTTCGCCGATTATGGCAAATGACATGGCCGAGGTCGAAGAAGTAGTGGCAATATCAAGAGCGTTGGTGCTCAATATAGGAACCCCCAACCATGATAATTTCCGGTCAATGCTTCTTGCAGGAAAAAAAGCCAACGAACTGGGTATTCCAATTGTATTTGACCCTGTTGGCGCGGGTGCTACGACTTTTAGAAAGGAAATATGCAGCAGGCTGCTGACAGATATCAAACCGGCGGTTATCAAAGGAAATATTTCCGAAATCATGCAGCTGGCCGGCTTGAATGGTTATTTCCACGGAATAGACTCCTATTTGGATATTGACAATGGAAAAGAGCTTGTCCGGGAGCTGGCCGGGAAGCTGAATTGCATTGTTGCGGCTACAGGCAGGAGGGATATGGTTTCTGACGGTGAAATAACCTTCATTATAAATAATGGACATGAGATGCTTTCAAGGATTACAGGGACAGGGTGTATGACTTCATCCCTGATCGGCGCATTCTGCAGTGTAACACAGGACTATCTGACGGGGGCTGCCGGCGGTATAATGGCGATGGGAATTTCAGGGCAGCTTGCTTTTGGCAGCTTACTTCCCAATGAGGGAGTAGGAACGTTCAAAGCAAGGCTTTTTGACAGTGTATGTAAGCTTAGTGAAGACACATTTATAAAGGAAGGTGAGGTAGATGTTGAATAAAGGGCAGATAAATTATTCATTATACCTGATAACCGACAGAAAGGTATTGAGGGGTAAGGAGCTGCTTGGCAGTATAGAGGCGGCTGTAAAGGGAGGAGTGACTTTAGTACAGCTGAGGGAAAAAAATATAAATTCACAGGATTACTACAATCTGGCTGTAAAAGTCAAGGAGATAGTTGATAAATACAATGTACCGCTTATTATTAATGACAGGGTTGATATAGCTTTGGCTGTCAATGCCCATGGGGTGCACCTGGGACCGGAGGATTTGCCGGTAGCTGCTGCGAGAGCTATTATGGGTCCTGATAAAATTATTGGAGCATCTGCCAACTGTGTTGAAGAAGCGCTTTCTTTCCGGAGACAGGGAGCGGATTATCTGGGAATAGGTGCTTTGTTCCCGACTGAAACGAAAAGCAACACCGAGCATGTAAGTCTTGAACAACTGAAAGCAATTAAAGAAGCTGTACATATGCCTGTGGTCGGAATTGGCGGGATAAATTCTGAAAATGCCCTTTCGGTTAAAGCTGCAGGGGTTGATGGGATAGCAGTGGCTTCTGCTGTTTTGGGCAGTGAGAATATATTTGAGGCAGCACAGTACTTGCGCAATATTGAGAAAAAGTAAATATTTCGGATTCATATAGAATCCTTCCTGTTTTATCAATTGGTATGAGCATTACCCTATTGTCACTTATTGGTTACTATTGTAGAATTAATATGATAGTTAATATTTGCTTGCTTCAAAAGCAATACTATTATAAAAGTTATGGAGGGATTCTAAATGATAGTTACAACAACTCCTTCGGTTGAAGGGAGAAAAATTATTGAATACAAAGGCATAGTTTTTGGTGAAGTAATATCAGGAGTAGATTTTATCAAGGACTTTGCAGCAGGTCTTACCAACT
>LOES01000209.1 GCA_001515955.1 Clostridia bacterium BRH_c25
ATATACGCCGACCACTTTTTTACCTTTCAGTACTTCTCTGATTTGCTTTACAGGAAATGGTCTGAATACCGTAATTTTTAATAGTCCTACTTTTTTGCCCTGTTCTCTCAGTTTATTTACAACGTATTTTGCCGTACCACACATTGATCCCAAAGCTACCAATACGACCTCAGCGTCGTCTGTCCTATAGCCCTCTACAATGTCCAGCTCTCTTCCAAACCTTTCACTGAACTCCTTTTGCGCTTTTTCTATGACATCAAAAGCATTATCCATGGCAATTTTCTGCTGGTAACGCATTTCCGTATATTCGTTAGGCCCTGTCAGATCACATATAAACATCGGGTCCTTGGTATCAAGATAAAGATTTTTCGGTTTATATGGCGGAATAAACGCATCTACCAGCTCTTGGTCCGGCACATCTATCTTCTGCATAGAGTGGGAAAGGAAAAAACCATCCAAGCATACCATGGCAGGTGTCAATACATTTTCATCCTCTGCGACTCTATATGCCATTAAAGTTAAATCCAATACTTCCTGTACGTTCTGGCAGTAAAACTGCATCCAGCCCATGTCTCTTTCTGACATGGCATCACCATGCTCACACCATAATGTCCACGGTGCTGCCAAGCCTCTGTTTACCACCGGCATAACGATGGGAACCCTATTGCCGGCTGTCATGCCCAGAACCTCATGCATCAAGGCCAGTCCTTGCGAGGCCGTTGCCGTTGCAGCTCTGACTCCTGCCAATTGTGCAGTTGTAGCCGCTGACATGGCCGTATGCTCTGATTCAACACGTATATATTCCGCTTTCAACTCTCCTGATGCAACCAGCTCTGACAGCTTTTCCGCTATAGAGCTTTGCGGTGTTATAGGATATGCGGATACAACTTGCACTTTAGCCAGCTTCATGGCTTCAACCGCAGCTGCGTTTCCGTCCAACATCTTAAAAGGCATTAGTCTTCACTCCTTTCCGGTATCATCGTCATGCATTTGGCAGGACACTCGTTCACACAAATACCACAGCCCTTGCAGTAATCAAAATCAATCACAACACATTCTTGCTGGTCTTTTTTGATTTCTATTATATTAGCCGGACAGTATTTCGCACATGTCCCGCATTTTATGCACGCTTTAAAATTGACCTTAGGCCTTTCCAGTCTCCAGCTTCCGGTATTGGAGCTGCTGAATACTGTTGCCACAGGGCCATATACTCTAAATTTTTTGGATTTGTTCATATGCGCTTCTGGCTGCTTTTGCATTTTTATCACCCACCTTTTCATTAAACGCTGTCTTAATCGCTTTTTCTACTGACTCTATCTTTACTATGCCGGTCCCTGACAACGCACCAAGCATCGAGCTGTTGGGTATTCCCCTGCCTATGCTTTCCTGTGCCACTCTCGTTCCGTCCACACAGTACATTTCTTTAAATTTAAATGCTTTGTACCTATCCAAGACACTTTTATCTTCTGAATTCAAAACCAGAATACTGTCTTCCTTGATCCCTTCCGCAATGTCTACACCCTTTTCAATAATCGTGTGATCCATCACTAATACGATATCAGGATCATAAACAAATGAGTTCAAAAGTACCTCTTCATCATCTATGATAATGCTGGTATTAACTGGGGCTCCACGCCTTTCATGGCCATATGACGGTACTGTAATAGCAAATCTTCCCTCATGCAGTGATACTGCTTCTGAAAGAATTTTTGCTGCTGTTACAATACCTTGCCCTCCCAATCCATAAAACTTCAGTTTAATCATGCGATCTCCTTCCTTCCATCAATTAATTCAGTAAAAATAGGATACTCTGGGGCACAAAAGTAATGAATAGTAATGCCAATAGCATTGCTGCTATGAAGATCAGCACTTCCTTACTGAGCTTTTCCAGCGGCACCCCTGCAACAGTTGATGTTGTAAACAGGCATACGCCGAATGGCGGCGTCACTAGGCCTATTGCCGTATTGACCGTTACAATAAGTCCGAAATGAACAACATCAATGCCCAGCTTGCTTGCCACCGGCCATAATAAAGGGACGAGTATGATCATTATAGCTGTTGTTTCCATGAACGTCCCTGCAATGAGAAGCATCAAATTGATAAGCAGCAGCAGTATGACCGGATTGGCCGATATATTGAAGAAGCCTTCTATAATCATCTGCGGGATTCTTTCATAGGACAATACGTATGCAAATAAGGTTGCATTTGCAATGATAAACATGATTTGAGTCGTTGTCTTTGCCGACCCCATGAAGACCTTGCAGACATCCTTGATCTTCAGATCTTTGTATATAAAAATTCCGACGATTAAGGCATACACAACAGCAACGACTGCTGATTCAGTGGGTGTGAATATCCCACCGAACACGCCTCCTATTAAAATAACCGGTGTACCAAGCGCCCATGAAGCATCTCTAAAAGCAAGTAGTTTCTCCTTTGTCGTAGACTTGCCTCCAGTTCCTTTATATCCCCTCTTGCGGGAAAGATATGCGGATACACCGATCAAAACGATTCCCATTATTATTCCTGCAGGTATCCCGGCAAGATATAGATCCGTAATAGAGCTTTGGGTTATGACACCATATAAAATAAAGGTTATGCTGGGCGGTATGATGACACCGATAGGGCTACCCGTTGCAACGACTGCAGCAGCAAATTTTTTGTCATATCCGTTTTTAACCATCTCGGGTATCATGATGGCACCCATTGCAGCAGCTGTTGCTACACCGCTTCCGGATATGGCCGCAAAGAACATGCATCCCATTACCGTAACAATAGCTAATCCGCCTGTATATCCACCCACAAAGACATTTGCAAAACGAACCAACCTTTTTGCAATACCGCCATTGTTCATCAGATCTCCTGCCAATATAAAGAACGGTATTGCCAGCAATGATGCAACATTTACACCTGAGAATAACCTTTGAATGATGATCATTGGTTGTATTCCAGTCATAAGTATGTATATAAGAGAAGCGCCTCCTATAGTAATCGAAATCGGTATACCTATAATCATCATAATTGCTGCACTAAGGAAAAATATGCTAACCATTATTCTCCTCCGTTCTCTTGGGAACTAAATTTACTATAATATAAACAGTTGTTAACACCGCGCCGATAGGAATGACCATGTAAACATAATTCATAGGCATCATCATATTGGGTGAAGTCTGTGAAGCTACAACTCCTAATGAGTTGATACCTACTTTTATCAATATAATCGAGTAAGCCAAATAAACTAAATTCCTTATAGTTTGTATGACTGCAAGACTTTTTCCTTTCAACAATGTATCAGCAATCGTCACTTTTATATGTTCATCAGTAAACGCCAACACAGAAGCCCCTATAAAAATAAGCCAGACATTTGAAAAACGAGCCAATTCTTCAGTCCATGGTATGCCTGCACCAAACACATATCGTGTAACAACTTGAAAAAACATGGCTAACACCATTATTGAAATTAATACGACCATGATGACTTTGGATACTTTAATCACCAGATTTAAGGCTTTGTTTATATAGTCCATTTCTGCCCTCCTCCGTGCATAAGAATATGCGATTTGTTTCCTTTAAACGTTTCGAAGAAGTCAAATGTTGAGGTATTGCCTGATCCGCGGGAATTCCTTGTTCAGGGGATCAGGCAATACACCAACAACTCTTTAAATCCTATATGGAATAAAGCTAAGTTCTATATAGGATATATCAGAATTTCTTCATTATTTTACTGCTTTTATTTTATCGATATATTCACTGCCGTTTTGCTCTGTAAACCAAGTGTAAGCGCTGGTAGTTTTTTCAGCAAATACAGATTTGTCAACCGTATTCACCTTAAGACCTAATTCATCATTAAGCTCTTTAAGTATATTGCTTTCTAATTCTCTATTTTCTTTTCCTTGCGCTACAGCTGCTTCTACTGCACATTCCTGCAGCATTTTTTGATCGTCTGCTGAGAGTATGTCCCATTTCGATTTGCTTGCCATTATACATGCAAATCCAGCAATATGTTCAGTAAGGGAATAGTATTTCTGAACCTCGTTAACTCTCTCTGTCTTAACCGTTTCGGGAGGATTTTCCTGTCCATCTATTGCACCCTGCTGAAGCGCCGTATAGACTTCGCCCCATGACATCGCAGATACGACTGCACCGAGATCTTCAAAGGTTTTTACATAAGCCGGGCTTTCAAGAACCCTTAGCTTTATACCTTTTAAATCTGCCGGCACATTGATGGGCTTAACATTATTTGTTACACTTCTGAATCCTCTGGGCATAATGGATAATCCGACCAATCCCTTGTCCAAGCTTTCTGAAAGCAGTTCTTTTGCCACATCTGACTGAATGAAAGCTTCGATATGATCCCAGTCTCTGAATAGGTATGGCAGGTCTAATACCCCATAAAGCGGTGCAAAGTTCGATACCGGTGCAGAGGTATTGACGGCCAAATCCACATTCCCAAACTGCATTGCTTCTAATAAATCTCTATCATAACCAAGTTGTGCTTGGGGATAAATTTCAATCTTGATTCTACCTTGGCTTTTTTCCTCAACCAGAGTTTTGAATTTAACAGCCATCAAATGATAATTGTTTTCCAAGGGTGACATGTGTCCTAATTTCAAGCTAATTGTTTCGCCTGCTGCATTCTGAGCAGCTTCTGCAGGTTTGCTTGCACTCTCTGCTGTCGGTTTAGGGCTTGCACATCCGGTAAGCATCGATAAGATCAAAAGACAGCTTAATAATAATACTAAGGTTTTTTTCATAATCTCTTCCCCCTTAAATTAGTTGATTATTATAGTTCTTTTCGATAATCTTTATAAGCTTATAAACAGTTTCAATATGCGGTACTTTCATATCATTCTTTTCCGCTTCGGCTATTACGCTGCCGCATATTGCTTCAATCTCTGTTTTCTTCTTGGACAGCCTGTCCTGAAGCAATGATGTCTTGTGATCACCGGACATTTCGGGATTGAAAACACTCTCAATGGTATGATGCACTTTATCAGTACTTGCTTGAATGCCAATTTTATTTGCAACCGCTATGACCTCGGATGCCAGCGTTTTAGCCATTTCAAAACCCTCGGGCGTCTTCCCCAGGTCGCTTACAGTAAGAAAGGTTAAAGCGGTCAGTGTATTTAGTGCGACGTTAAAAGCAACCTTCTCCCATACATCAACCATTATATCGTTGCCCAGCTTTGTAATAATGCCGCCATTGTTCAGCAAATCATTTATTTCCACAGCTGCACTTCTTGCATACTCTCCCAATGGCATCATTTTAGTCAACCCTGATCCCTTCGCTTCTATCTCCCCGGGGCCAATCAAGTCACTTGCATAATTAGTGGTACCCGCAATTATGTTTTCATTGTTTATGTATTTCCGTACCGTTTCGATATTCCCAATACCGTTTTGCAGAGTAAGCACGATCACTTTATTATCCATAATCCTTAATGCGTTTACCAGTGCATCCTCTGTATGAATCGATTTGGTAAAAATCATAACTACGTCCGGTTTTGGTATTTTTTCTATCTCAGAGGCAGCATTGACTTTTATATTTTCCGTTTTTTTACCGTCATGAATGGTGAGGCCGCACTCGTTGATTTTATTAATATGTTCTTTCCACACATCATAAAGCCATACCTCTGCACCAGCCTTTTGTAATGAAGCACCATACCTGCACCCCATGGCTCCGGCTCCGATTATTGCAATTCTCACAATTTCACCTCCTTCCCGTTCCTTTATAATAAACTCTATTTCAATTATAAGCTGTAAAAAATTTTCTGTAAATAGATTTATCAAAAAAAGTTTCTCATGCTTATATTGCGTTTACTATAAAGAAACGTTTTAGAAAAAATAATAGACGATTAAAACTAATCGCCAAATCTTTGGTGCATATCTCGATGTAAACCATATAAAACACAGATCTGCAAATAATAGACGGAACCCTTTATTTAACGTTGTATCCCATCTCTTTAGATATTTCCATAGCCGTACTCTTTATTGAGTCTACCAAGGCTCCCCTATTTTGCCTCATTCTTACGGATGGTCCTGAAATGCTTATAGCAGCAATTGTTTTACCGGTAATATCTTTTACAGGGGCAGCATAACATATAAGTCCGATTTCACTTTCCTCAAAATCTTCCGCATACCCCTGCCTTCTAATGGTATCAAGTTCTTTAATCAAAGCATCCTTGTCTATTATGGTGTTATTAGTTCTCTTAACAAATTCAAAGGATTCTATTGCTTTTTCCAATTCTTCATCTGTCAAACTTGCTAATAGCACTTTTCCAGTGCCGGTACAATAAGATGCCATTCTCGCACCGATCCTTGATGTCATTTGAATAGTAGAATTGCTCATCTCTTTACCCATAAAAATAATATTGAAATCATCATCTAAAATTGACATATGTGCTGTTTCATTATGCTCATCCCGTAGTTTTTGCAAGTAGGGTTTTATGGCAGATAAAATATTTTGTCTTTCAAGAACAATCGTACCGTAATGTGCAAATTTTACTCCCAGCTTATATTTTGCATTGGATGTCTTATGGACAAAGTCTTTTTTCTCCAAGGTATAAAGCATTCTAAATACACTGGCTTTTCCCATATCAAGCTCTTTGCAGATTTCCGCGACTCCCATTTCTTCATGTTTACTCAGCAGGTCTACTATATCCAATGTATTAGATACTGAGCTCATTAAATATTTATCTTTCTCCATATCAACACCTCTTTCCTTTATAAGAAACATTGTATCATATTTTTGTCTATATTACTCCATTTTATATTATTATATACCAAATTAGCCCGCAAATACTTTTCCATAGCTTACCCCCGTACTTGATCCTTCAACTCCTCTAATTCGCTTTTCTATCAAACACGCGGCATTCTCAGCAAACTCGTCCAGGCTCCCATTGGTTGATTTATCGACACCAAGACCCATATGAGGTCCGTGGGCTTCGATAACTCCTGTCGGGAATAATGCTATTGCCCCCTCTTTAACGGCTTCTTCAATCTGAGGCCAAGCCATATCAACCATTGTTTCGTCAAAAATAGAATAACCCATATTAAACCTCCCTTTCAAACTGTATAAGCCGGGTATCCGGCACTTGTTTTCTAAAGAATTGACTCGCAATTCCGGCTGGATTTTAAATACCTTTGGTAGTTGCTATCAGCGTTCTCAGGTGAACTATTGGCATAGCAATAGATCAAATCTCCAGATCACTTTGTCTTTCCCTATCTTTTCAGAAAGCAGCTTAAAGGTATTTATTCTATCCTCTAGGTTTCGTACTCTTGCCTCAAGCCCTTCTTTTCCATAGTCATTCATTGTAAATAGGAAATAATAATTTATACCTTTTTTGTCAATATCACTAAGACATGGAACTAATGGTCCGGCATCCTTGGTCCAAAATACAATTACACGTGCCTTATCGAATGAAGTATATTGCGGCTTGCTGATATAATAACCGGGGCAACCCCTGATACCCTGCCTTCTTCAGTATCAATATCCACTATATCCCATTTTCTCGAACCCATTAAAAACACTCCTTGCAGATGCCAGGCACCGTTTACCCGGTAAATAGGTTATTTTGTTCCAAGCCTGATATCTTGTCCCTAATTATATAATAAATGACCACCCTGGTAAAGGCACTAATAAAAACAGCCTCCCATAACTAATAGAGGCTGTTTTTTAACAGTTTCAGGTGACGGGGTTAAATATCGCATCCCGTTGCAACAATATTTATTCCTGTACCTAGTATATCCTTAATAACTATGTCCTTACATTTTATTGGAGCCGTTATCTCTGCCCTTTTAATCTCCTCCATGCATTCCAATAATAGTTCTTTTGGAACAGGTTTATCAGATCTTACAGCTATCAACTGCTTCTTTCCGTTATTAACCTTTACACTGGAGGTAAGTATTCTTACCGGATGGATAAACTCATCCTTTGCATATCCCTCGCCGCGCTTGCAGGTATGCCCCTCCATGGAATCTATTCTGCTTTCTTCTCCGCTTACAGTGATTTTGCAGCCAATAGGACAGATGATGCAGATTATATCCTTTTTTCGCATAGCATTAAGCCCCCTTTACAACATCGATGACAAAATTACCGGCAACAGCTGCAATATCAGACGCTTTAAGCATCACATGCTCCATTTCGCCCGGATTTACTTTTGCAGCTTTTTTGCCCAAGATTATTTTCCCATTGCAGGATACGGTTATTTTAACGTCTGAGCCGGGAGTCTTAACCCTGAAATAAAGCTTTACATCATCAATTGCATCAGCAACAGCTATCTTATGCGGACTAATATATCTCACGTTTTCGCCCGGCTGCATGATAATCTCCGATTTGAATTCAGGCAAAGTACTCATGGCAAATTTTGCTGCACTGGCCCCGGCAATCATACTTTCGGTTGAAACATTATCAACAAGATCATTTACATGAACAACATTGCCCCCTGCAAAAAAAGCAGGTATGGAGGTCTGCATATATTGGTTAACGACCGGTCCATTGGTTATCGGACATATCTGAACCCCACTGCCCCGGCTAAGCTCGTTTTCGGGAATGAGCCCTACAGATAAAAGCAAGGTGTCGCATTCGATGAACTGCTCAGTCTCTTTGACAGGCTTTTTATCATTATCCACCTCAGCTGCATATACCCCTGTAATCCTTTCATGCCCAACTATCCCTGTCACTGTATGGGAAAGCATAAGCGGTATTTCAAAATCATCAAGGCACTGCACCTTGTTGCGTGTAAGTCCTGCGAGGAAGTCCATGATTTCAATCACTGCAGCCACTTTGGCACCCTCCAGAGTCAACCGCCTTGCCATAATCATTCCTATGTCACCGGATCCAAGAATCACAACTTTTCGACCTACCATTCCATTCTGTCTGTTTATAAGTCTCTGAGCTGACCCGGCAGTGTATATACCAGACGGGCGCGTACCGGGAATCATTATATTTCCTCTTGTCCGTTCACGGCAGCCCATTGCAAGAACAACACTTCTTGAATCAACACAGGTCATGCCGTTTTCTGAATTAACGCAAACAATTCTTCCCTCCGGTGATATTTCGAGAACCATGGAATTCAGCATCACTTCAACTCCGAGCTTATCTGCCTCATCAATAAACCGTCCGGCATATTCAGGACCTGTCAGCTCTTCATTATAGTATGTAAGGCCAAAACCGGGATGGATACACTGCTGCAGAATTCCACCAAGAGAAGAATCCCTTTCAATTATCAGTACTCTGTCCGCTCCTTCTTTTTTGGCAGCTATTGCAGCTGCAAGACCGGCAGGCCCGCCGCCTATGACAGCTACATCACATTTTATATCAAGCATTCTTGCTTACCCCTTTCTGACTTGCAGCATTATCTGACTCTGCCGGCTATCATGTATGAGCCTTTGCAGTTCTTATTGACCTCTTCCGCCGGCATCCCCAGCTCACGGGAGAGTATTTCGAGCAATTTAGGACCGCAGAAGCCTCCCTGGCATCTTCCCATCCCGGCCCTGAGCCTGCGTTTGATTGCATCCATTGATTTTGCCGGTATAGGACGATGAATAGCCTCAATTATCTCACCCTCAGTTATTGTTTCACAGCGGCATATTACTGTCCCGTATTTCGGATTATCTTTGATCAGCTTGTCCTGTTCGCTTATTGAAAGCTCATTAAAGCGTTTTATACCCTTACGTATCCCAATATAATCAGCTTTGAACGACCCTTTCATTCCGATGGAAAGCAAAGTCTGTACAACATATTTACCCACTGCAACACTGGCTGTAAGCCCTGTCGATCGAACACCCGAAAGATTAACATAATTGCGCACATCCTCATAGGTGTCTATGTGAAGCCCTTCGGGGTTTCTGTTTGGTCGAAGACCGGAATACTGAGTAATTGTATCTCTAATATTAATATTCGGCACAAGCTTTGAAACATCTGCTAATATACTGGACAACCCCTCTGAGGTTGTAGATTTATCAATTTTATCCTCCAGGTCCTCTGCTGTTGGCCCTACCAGCATATTCCCGTGGATGGTGGGGCACATCAGTTTTCCCTTGGTAAGCTTTGTGGGAATAGGCAGCACTATGGTGTTAACCTTGCAGGAGGTGTTTTTATCAAGAATAAAAAACTGACCCTTCCGGGGATTGACATAATATTCGTCCTTACCTACCATCTGCGCAATTTCATCGCAATAAAGGCCGGCAGCATTTATTATATACTTTGCTTGTATAGTGCCGGCTGTGGTCTCTGCTGCAGCAATTTCGCCGGACTCCGTTATAATATTGGTGACCTTTGTATTAAGCAAAAAGTTTACTCCGTTATCATGAGCATTCTCAGCCAAGGCAACGACCAGCAGGAATGGATCAATAATACTTTCCCTTGGTATATACAATCCCGCTTTTACTTCCGGATTCAGGTTCGGCTCAATTTTAAGAAGTTGTTCGGCAGTAAGATACTCAACATCATACACTCTGTTTTTAAAGGCTTTTTCCTTTATCGACGGCAGCTTTTCGAACTGTTCATCAGTAAAAGCAGGTAAAATCGCTCCAATCCTTGAAAAAGGTACATCCAGATCTTGTGCAAGCTTATCATACATTGGGTTTGCAGCTACTACAAGCTCTGACTCCAAGGTTCCGAGAGCTGCGTCATATCCTGTGTGAATAATTGCACTGTTCGATTTGGAAGCATCTCCCCCAACATCTTCGTTCTTATCGACAACCATAATATCCAATTGATACTTCGACAGCTCACGGGCAATTGCACAGCCCGTCGCACCCGCTCCTATAATAAGCACATCGGTGTTATACATTTCGATTCCCCTTTCTTTGGACCATGCGGCGACCTGAACAAATCACCGCATAGCCACATGCCACAGGCCAATAAATGTCTTAAGGAGGCATCTGCATTATACAGCGGTTTTAGCTTTCCTCCCAGTTTTTTGACCGTTCAACAGCCTTATGCCAGTAATACAGCAGGCTTTCTCTTTCATCCATACCCATTTTTGGTTCAAAGCGCTTGTCAAGCTTCCACTTTGATGCAAGCTCGGACAATCCTTTAAATTCGCCTGTACCATATGCTGCAAGATAAGCTGCTCCAAGGGCGGTTGTTTCAGTGATTACCGGAACATCAACAGGTATTCCCAGAATATCTGCCTGGAACTGCATAAGGAAATTATTCACAACAGCCCCGCCATCAACCCGCATAACCTCAATAGGTATATTTGCATTGCTGTTCATAACATCAAGATTGTCTTTAACCTGATAGGCTATACTCTCAAGAGTTGCCCTCACAATCTGCTCTCTTGTTGTTCCGCCTGTTATACCTATCATAGTACCTCTTGCATATTGATCCCAGTGAGGAGCTGCCAGGCCGACGAAAGCAGGTACAAAGTACACCCCTCCTGTATTTCCCGCTGCCATTGACATAGCTTCCGTCTCGGAAGCAGCAGATATTATCTTGAGTTTATCTCTGAGCCATTGTACAGCGGCACCGGTAATATAAACTCCTCCATCAAGAGCAAAGGTTATGTTTTTATCAAGGCCCCAGGCTACGGTAGTAAGCAGGCCATTTTTTGAGTAAACCGGCTTGTCTCCGGTATTCATCAGCATAAAGCAGCCTGTTCCATAAGTAGTTTTTACATTCCCCGGGCTATAACAGGCCTGACCGAATAAAGCAGCCTGCTGATCAACAACCGAACCTGAAACAGGTACTTTTGCTCCAAAAAATTCCGTGGGGTCTGTATATCCGTAAATCGCTGCACTATCACATATTTCCGGAAGTATTTTCTTAGGGATACCAATAGCAGATAAAATCTCCTCATCCCATTTTCCGGTATGTATATTAAGCAGCATTGTTCTCGATGCAGTGGAATAGTCAGTCACATGGGCCTTACCGTGGGTCAGCTTCCATATCATCCAGGCATCCAGTGTTCCTGCGATAATATCTCCCTTTTCAGCCTTTTCCGCAGCACCTTCAACATTGTCCAATATCCATTTTATTTTTGTTGCACTGAAATATGCATCTATTACCAAACCGGTTTTTTCCCTTATCATGTCGCCGGCTTTTGCAGCAAGCTCATCGGCATAACGGGCAGTTCTTCTGTCCTGCCAGACAATTGCGTTATATACCGGCACCCCTGTATTTTTATCCCACAGCATAACGGTTTCACCCTGATTGTCAAGTCCAATACAGGCAATATGGTGAGCATCTGTACCGGCCTGCTTCAATGCAATATCAATAGCCTCCAATATCGAGTCCCATATTTCAATCGGGTCGTGCTCAACCCAGCCCGGATTTGGATAATATTGAGTATGCTCCTTATATCCACGGGCAGCAACATTCCAATTCTCATCAAGTAACAATGCAGTTGTACCTGTTGTACCTTGATCGAGACCAAGATAATATTTTTTTGTCATATTGTCCATCCTCCCTATGTATATTAGAATCGAATCCTCGGGCTATAAAGCAACTTCAGCGTTTGCTTCCTTTTGCTTTTTCATATTGGCACTCTGTGCTTCTTCTGAGCTGAGGTCCTTTGTCATCAGAAGTGCCAAAGCAACAGCAATAACTCCTGCTGCAAGCTTGGCAAGAACTACCGGTGTAATCATATCGGGTTTCACACCTGCTGTAAAGCCAAGATGATCACCAAGGGCTGCTGTTGCGGGGACAAGCCATGCAGTGTTGACTACCTTACCTCTGTTGTTCATATCCTTCATCATTTTATAAACAGGGATGGAATTTGCAAGGGTAAATACAAGACCGGCGGCAGAGGTGGCGTCAAGTCCGATTTTCCTGCCGATTGCATTTAAGGGCTTATCAAGAATTTTGACTAGTATTGCGAGAATCGGGAAGGTTCCAAGTAAAACAATGCCTATTGATGCAATAATGCTCATACCCTCTGTAATAGATGCCATACCGGGAATAATGACAACACCTGTTATGTATTCGAATGCTGATGCCGCAAGGCCTACTGTTATGACCACCAGTATGAACTTTCCAAACCAGATGGAACCTTTGATCATTTTGCTTGGAATAAACTTTAAGCCGGCTGCCAACAGGATAGAGAGGATAATAACAGGCACACAGTTAATAAGGATTAATAAAAGGTCAAAACCGGCAATCAAGCCTCCTATTATTGATCCTACGGGTATTGTCATAAGTCCGATAAGCAGCCCCTTTGCAAAGAAGGGTTGATCTTCATATTCAATAAGTCCAAGGCCTACGGGGATTGAGAAAACGATAGTACATCCAAGCATTGACGCAACTATGAGTCCTGAAAGAAGACCGGCTTGCTCAGATTGAGCCAGCTCCATTGCAAGAGGGTAGCCTCCCATATCATTTGCCAGAATGGAACCAAACATTGCCGGATCGGAGCCCAGCAACCCAAACATTGGAATGATTATGGGTCCCAGAACTTTTGAGATTACCGGAGCCAAAGTAACAATACCGACCATGCCAAGAGCAAGCGGTCCCATTGCGTTAAAGCCCTCCTCCAGCTTTTCACCGAGACCAAACCTGTTGCCGATAATTCTGTCAATAGCACCAAGAAGAATACCGATTGCCATTACCCACATGATCATTTTGTCAAAGGTCATATAAACGCCTCCTTATATTTTATGTTCCCATAGTGTGAGAACTACCGGGTCGTTTTCGTGGCCACCAACATTTTGACTGTATTTTGATAAGTTTTATTGGATTTGCTTAGTACATATATTAACATATGCTTAATATGTTGTCAATATTCTCATAATAAGTTAGTTTTTATACCAATTTTTATTGATTTTTCTTGTTGTTTTTGTGTATTTATTCACAATACACAAAATTACACATTTCATTGAAGTGAATCAAAAAGGTGTCCTTGTCATTGACAAAAACACCTCAATACACTATTGGAATTTCTACTAATTAGCGGAAAAACTAATCTGCTTTTTCCGCAGCTATTACATTAATACCTCTGCTGCGATAATCAGAAATGGTTTTCTGCGGAACTGCCGAATCAGTTACCAAAATATTAATTTTGTTTATACTGCATACATTGTTCATAGCTATTACACCAAATTTACTGAAATCAGCAACTGCAATTACTTTTTCTGCGATATTGATAATAGTGCGGCGGTTATTTGCTTCTTCGATATGATAATCGGTAATGCCTCTGTCCAGTGTAATTCCACCAACACCGATAATCGCCTTGTCCACATTAAATTGTTTCAAATTTTCACTGCACATAAAACCCGAAACAGAAAGCTCTCCCGGCCTTAGCATTCCACCCATCAGAAATACTCTGTTACTTTCGTTGACCACCAGCTCCTGGGCAATCTTGGTTGCATTGGTTATTATCGTCAAGTTATTTTTGCCCGCTAAAGCACGGGCAACTTCAAGGGTTGTTGTCCCCAAGTCAATGGCAATTGTATCACCGTCCTCAATCAACTCGGATGTCTTTATTCCTATTGCCCTCTTTTCAATATAGTTCTTTACTTCCCTGTGGGAATAGTCCGGCTCTTGCCCGAACAATCCATGAAGCACGGCACCGCCATATACCCTTTTTAAATATCCCTGATTCTCAAGATATTCAAGATCACGTCTGATTGTTTCGATTGAAACATCAAATATCTTCACGAGATCAGCTACTTTAACCATCCGGTCAGAAATTATCATCTTCACTATTTTATCTCTACGCTCGTGTAACATAAACTCATCCCCAAATACAAAAATAGAAATACCTGCTATGGTAATCATACCACAGCAGGTATTTTTATTTCAATCAACAATTCAGCTCCATTCTGGAGTATACACAAAATTTGAGACACTATCTTACTTTACATCCTGCACCCTCAATACAAAATCCGCATAAGCCTCGGTATCATGCTCTCCGTAATCCAATCCAAGTGCCTCATCCTCGTTGTCAACTCTAAGCCCGATAGTTGCCTTTATGGCACTGAAGAGCAGAATGGTTGTAGTAATAGTCCATAATGCCACTGCACCCACACCAACAAACTGGATTCCGAGCAAGTGCAATCCTCCGCCGTAAAACAATCCTCCATCTACCGCAAACAGTCCCACCATAAGTGTACCGGCAGCACCACACATACAATGTACCGGGACGGCACCCACAGGATCATCTATTTTTAATACCCTCTCCAAAAGCTCCACACCATAAACAACAATAAATCCGGCAATAGTCCCGATAGCAATAGCTCCCCACATGCTAACGGCAGCAGTCCCTGCAGTCACCGCAACCAAGCCACCGAGGGCTCCGTTCAGTGTCATGCCGACATCCGGCTTGCCATGCCGGATCCAAGTGATAATCATAGTTACACAAGCCCCTGCCGCTGCAGCAAGATTGGTAGTCATGGCGATGCTGCCCAAATCAGGAACGGCTGCCAGGGTACTGCCCGGGTTAAACCCGAACCATCCGAACCAAAGTATGAAAACACCCAGAGCACCTAATACTACATTATGTCCAGGGATGATATTAATCTTGCCATCCGCCTCAAATTTGCCCGTTCTCGGCCCTACTATGGCTGCCCCTACCAATGCGGCCCATCCGCCTACGGAATGGACTACAGTAGAACCGGCAAAATCAACAAAGCCAAGCTGCGAAAGCCAACCGCCGCCCCAGGCCCAATGCCCTACAATCGGATATATTACTAAACTGATTACAAAGCTGTATACAATGTAAGATAAAAACCTTGTCCTCTCAGCCATGGCACCGGACACAATAGTGGCTGCCGTTGCTGCAAATACCGTCTGGAATATGATGAACACCTCTATTGGAATGTTGAGCCCGAGATCCAATGTATCCGGGTTGAGAAAACCGCTGCCACCTATGAATCCTGCGATGTCACTGCCGAACATGATTCCAAAACCGACAGCGAAAAAGGCGATAGAGCCTATTGAAAAATCCATAAGATTTTTCATGATGATATTGCTGGCATTTTTTGCTCTTGTAAAGCCTGCCTCCACCATGGCAAAGCCGGCCTGCATGAAAAAGACCAGAAAAGCTGCAAGCAGTACCCACACGGTATCAAGGTTTGCCTGCAATTGGGCAACAGCTGCTTCATCCTGTGCAAAGACAGCGGTCGGTATCATCAAAATAACCATAATCATTAATAATAAATAAGTCCACTTTCTCATTTTTTCATCCTCCTAAAACTATAATTAATTCTACCTATTAAGCCGCATATATATAAAAGGGCGTCCGTAATAATACAGACGCCCTAGTCTTTTTGATCAATTTTCGCTCTACCTTGAGCCAATATGAAATTATTCCATCATGTCTACTATAATTTTTGCAACTTCCTTCATTGGAACTCCGGTATCCATACTCTGCTTCTGGATTTTCCGATAAGCTTCCTGCTCCGAAAGCCCTGATTTGTCCATTAACAATCCTTTTGCCTTGTCAATCAGCCTTCTTGTATCCAAATTAATTCTCATTTCATGAAGCTCTGCTTCCAGCTTCTGAATTCTTATCCTGCTCTTTATCAGCAATTCCACTGTGTTTAAAAGCAAAGCCCTGCTTACAGGCCTGTTCAGGCAAACTATGTCCAGCTCCCTCGTTCTGCTTTCCACATATCCTTTCTGATTATCATCAGTCAAAAGGACAACAGAACAAAGATTGTTTCCGGCAATAATTTTTGCCACCTCAAAACCCGTTGTATCAGGAAGCTCATAATTAGCAAGCAGGAGTAAAGGTTTAAGCGCCCGCACTTTTCTTATGGCTTCATTACCTGAGGTGCAAATTCCTGTTACAGTGAATCCACTGCCAGCCAATACTTGCTTAATTTTATTTCCTGCTTCTTCATTACCAACAGCAATAATAATTTCCGACCGGCTCATCTCCCTCACTCCAAACCTGCTTTATCCGATTGCCGGACCTATAATACTATATTTTAATATTTTGTAAGATACTGCTCAATTTCCCACTTATGAACCTTTGTCCTGTAATCATCCCATTCCAACAGCTTTGCTTCGATATACCGGTCAAAAATATGCTCTCCCAGTACTTTTCTCATTAGCTCGCTTTTCCTGAGCTCCTGAATGGCCTCATTCAAATCTCCCGGCAGGCTGTCAATCCCATGCTTAGCCCTCTCTTGATTATCCATATTGTATATATTCCCTTCGACACTTTCAACAGGTTTCAAATTGTTTTTGATACCATCCAATCCTGCTGCCAGAATAACCGCCAGAGCCAGATAAGGATTACATGAAGGATCCGGATTTCTGAGTTCGATTCTCGTACTTTCACCTCTGGCTGCCGGTATCCTGATCAATGGACTTCTGTTCTTTGCAGACCATGCAATGTAAACAGGTGCTTCATATCCGGGCACCAACCGTTTGTATGAATTAACCAACGGGTTGGTCAGAGCTGTCATGGCTTTAATATGCCTCATAATACCTGCAATGTAACTATACGCAATTTCACTCAAAGCCAGCTTATCCTCCGGGTCATAAAATGCATTTTCGCTGCCTTTCGATAAGGATTGGTCGGTGTGCATACCCGAACCGTTTATTCCTGCTATTGGCTTTGGCATAAAACTGGCATGCAGGCCATGCTGATGCGCAACCGTCTTTACAACCAGCTTGAAGGTCATGATGTTATCCGCAGTCTCCAACGCATCTGCATATTTAAAGTCAATCTCGTGCTGCCCTCCTGCAACCTCATGATGGGATGTCTCAATTTTAAAACCCATCTCCTCCAACATCAAGCACATATCTCTGCGGGCATTTTCGCCAAGATCTACAGGACCAAGGTCAAAGTAGCCTGCATTGTCATGAGTGATGGTTGTAGGTACCCCGTTGTTGTCCACCTGAAACAAAAAGAATTCACATTCCGGTCCTACATTAAAAGTATAACCCAGCTCAGCTGCTTCCTTAAGGGTCTTCTTCAATACATATCTGGGATCCCCTTCAAAGGGTGTTCCATCAGGATTATAAATATCACATATCATCCGCGCGACCCGTTCCGACTGCGCTCTCCATGGAAAAACGACAAAGGTATTGGGATCCGGCCTTAGATACATGTCTGATTCCTCAATCCTGACAAAACCTTCAATAGATGAACCATCAAACACACATTGATTGTTTAATGCTTTCTCCAGTAGATCCGATGTAATCGAAACATTTTTAAGTGTGCCGAAAATATCAGTGAATTGAAGTCGGATAAATTTTACATCCTGTTCCCTCACCATTCTTTTTACATCGTCCGGAGTATACTTTGCCATTTAAAAAACTCCTCTCTATTAAAGATGCATTCCTAAGTGAAAAAAATAATGACGCCCAAAACAAGATTACATATACCTTGCACTATTTGAACGCCATTGTTCACAAGCTAGTGCTTATTAACACAACAAATTTCTTGTCTTTCATAGTGTTAATAATGCACTTCCTTAATTTGTGCCTCGCATACCCTAGAAGAAAATTACTTTACGAGGCACTTGATACTGATTAATTATTATACACAATTATACACATAACTTGGTGAAATGCAAGTATATTTTTAATAGTTCACTTGCTTTATTCTACACGTTAAACAGTATATCTCCATAGGTCGGAACCGGCCAGAATTCCCTGTCTACAATTGTTTCAAGCTTGTCGGCATCTGCCCTCAGGATAGCCATTTTTTCAAATATGTCATAGCGGTAGAAATATGCCTGCCCATAGGTATCCCCATGCATACCCGCCGCTGCATCTACAGCGTCTTCAAGACATGCAATATTCTTCTTAAAGGATGCGGTCAGTTTGGATGTTTCCGTAAGGAGTTCCGCCTGAGCAGATATATCTGCATCCAAGCCCGTTGCATTAATCTTATTGATTGACTCGGCCAGTTTTGTTGCATATCCTATTACTGCGGGAAGAATTTGGCGTTTTGCCATCTCCAACATTGTCAACGCTTCGATATTGATGATCTTGGTATAATTTTCAAGAGCTATTTCATAGTGTGACTGAATCTCTACTCTGCTCAGCACACCATGCTTTTCCATCACTCTGATATTCTTTTCGTCCAATAATGCTTTTGCAGCTTCTACCGTCGAAGGTATATTGGGCAGGCCTCTTTTTGCCGCTTCTTCAATCCATTCATCGGAGTAACCGTTGCCGTTAAATATAACCTTCTTATTATTAACTGCGATTTCCTTCAGTATTTCTTTTATCTTTACTTCCAGATCTTCTGCATTTTCAAGCCTTGAAGCGATTCCATCCAAGGCCTCTGCAACAATCGTATTCAAAACATAATTGGCAGTGGCAATAGAAGCAGATGAGCCGACCATTCTGAATTCAAATTTGTTGCCGGTGAAGGCAAATGCGGATGTTCTGTTTCTGTCTGTAGAATCCTTGGGTAATGCAGGAAGTGTCGTCACACCGATCTTAAGCTCTCCACCCTGTATAGAGCTTTTGGCTCCGCCGTTTTCAACCTGCCTAAGTATATCTGTAAGCTGATCACCGAGGAAAATTGATATAATAGCAGGTGGTGCTTCATTTGCACCTAAACGGTGGTCATTGCCCGGTACTGCAGCTGCAAACCTGAGCAGTTCGGCATATTCATCAACAGCTTTTACCACTGCGAAAAGGAATACCAGGAATTGTGCATTATCGTGGGGTGTATTTCCCGGATCCAATAGATTCACACCGTCATCTGTCGACATGGACCAGTTATTATGCTTTCCTGACCCGTTTACGCCGGCAAAGGGTTTTTCGTGCAGCAGACAGACCAGCCCATGCCTTAAAGCTACCTTCCTCATAGTTTCCATAGTCAGCTGATTATGGTCGGTCGCAATATTATTTGTGGTATATATTGATGCAAGCTCATGCTGGGCAGGCGCTACCTCGTTATGCTTTGTTTTTGCCGATACTCCCAGCTTCCATAATTCTTCATCCAATTCTTTCATGAATGCAGAAACATTTTCTTTCAGAGATCCGAAATAGTGGTCTTCCAGTTCCTGTCCTTTTGCCGGTTTTGCTCCAAAAAGTGTCCTCCCTGTATACAAAAGGTCTTTACGCTGATAATATTTTTCCTTATCAATCAGAAAGTATTCCTGTTCAGGTCCTACTGTCGTTATTACCCTATTGGATGCAGTATTGCCGAAAACCCTCAGGATACGCAATGCCTGCTTTGATAAAGCTTCCATAGAGCGGAGCAGTGGTGTCTTCTTGTCCAATGCTTCACCGGTATAGGAACAGAATGCTGTGGGTATGCAAAGAGAACCATCTTTAATAAATGCAGGGGACGTACAATCCCATGCCGTATAGCCTCTTGCTTCGAAGGTAGCCCTAAGACCTCCGGAGGGGAAAGAAGAGGCATCCGGTTCTCCCTTGATCAGTTCTTTGCCTGAGAACTCCATTAAAACCTTACCTTCCTCTGTAGGTGCTATAAAAGCTTCGTGCTTTTCAGCCGTGATGCCGGTCAATGGTTGGAACCAATGTGTAAAATGCGTCGCACCCTTTTCGATTGCCCAATCCTTCATCGCACTTGCAATCACCTCTGCTACCGTAGTATCAAGGGGAAGACTCTCATCTATCGTCTTCCTCAAAGCCTTGTAAGCTGCCTTTGGAAGGCGCTCCCTCATTACTGCATCATTGAAAACATTTGAACCAAAATAATCACTTAAACTTGCCATAGTTATTCCCCTTTCACATTACACTTTTTTGTTTATAGTTTTGGTTGCATATAAAAACAAAAAATAGCGCCACAAAATTTGTGACGCCATTGTCATATCATTATTCAAAGCACCAATGCTTTTATTCAATTTTTTACTTTCAAAATGCAACCCTTATGTAGAATTGTAAAATAAAATATTATACAGTATTATACAGTGTAATTTAAGAAAAATCAACTACTTTTATAAATTATTACTGTCTAAAT
The DNA here is from genome assembly GCA_001515955.1 of Clostridia bacterium BRH_c25. The sequence goes on from LOES01000209.1 coordinate 20,841, forward strand.
TATTTATTTCATTCAGCCATGCAGAAAAGGCCGCATCGCTCGGCATTCGCCAGTCACCCCTGGGAGACAGTGCAATGGTACCGACCTTCGGTCCGTCAGGCATGCAAGACCTTTTGAACTGCTGCGTGAAAAACCTCCTTATAAAGACCTCCAGCCACTTTACGATTATATCCCTGCCGTATTTTCCTTCAAAAGCAATTTCTGCAAGCAGCTCTATTTTGGATGGAGAATAGCCTCCGCGTATCATATTGTAAAGGAAGAAATCATGGAGTTCATAACTCCCGACTATGTCTTCAGTCTTCTGGGCTATTTTCCCCTCACTGTCCGGAGGCAAAAGCTCCGGACTCACCGGTGTGTTGCAGATATCATATAAAGCCTTTGCCAGCAATGGCCTTTCAATATTATTTTTATCAGCATACCATTCTACAAGATATCTTACCAATGTCTTGGGAATGCTTACATTGACAGCGTACATCGACATGTGATCTCCGTTGTAGGTACTCCAGCCTAAGGCCAGCTCCGACAAATCTCCTGTACCCACTACCAGTCCGCCTTCCTTGTTGGCTATATCCATAAGAATTTGAGTCCTTTCCCTTGCCTGTACATTCTCATAGGTTACATCATAAACATTTTCGTCTAATCCTATATCCTTGAAATGCTGAATACAAGCTTCCTTAATGGAAATTTCCCTTGCAGAGGTTCCAAGCTCCTTCATTAATGATATGGCGTTGGAATACGTCCTGCCGGATGTACCAAATCCGGGCATTGTCACCGCAATGATGTTTCCCATCGACAGCTTAAGCTGCACACACACATCAACGCATACAAGCAATGCAAGGGTAGAGTCCAGACCTCCGGATATACCGACAACCATTTTATTAATACCACTTTTTACTATTCTCTGCTTCAAGCCTGCAGCTTGAATTTTGAAGATCTCGCTGCACCTTGTATCCCTTGCGTCCTTGGAACTGGGTACAAAGGGATGCGGATTCACTTTTCTGTACAAATTCCTCACTTCAGCCTGATCCATATGGAAGTGCACAACCTCATAATCCATATTGTTTGAATTCCCCATAAAGCTGTTCATTTTTCTACGGTCGTTCATAAGTCTTCCAATATCGATATCCTGATAAATACCTTCATTTTCCTTGAATCTTTGTTCAGCAAGCACAGCCCCGTTTTCTGCAATCAGTCCGTGGCCTCCGAACACGACATCCGTAGTGGACTCGCTTTCTCCGGCGGATGCGTATACATAGCCTGCAATGCACCTGGCAGATTGCTGAGAGACCAAAGTTCGCCTGTATTCTGCCTTCTCGACAATATCGTTGCTTGCAGACAAATTCAAAACAAGGTTTGCTCCATGCAATGTATGATAGGAGCTGGGCGGAATAGGAGCCCACAGGTCTTCACAAATTTCTACTCCGATACAAAGCTCTGAAGCTGCATCCTTGAATAGAAGGTTCTCATTAAAAGGAGCTTCCTGCCCACACAACATAATAGTTTTGCTGATTCTTTTGGAAGAAGGTGCAAACCATCTGTACTCGTAAAACTCACTATAATTCGGAATGAAGGTTTTTGGAACAACCCCAAGGATTTTTCCCTTGTAGAAAACTACAGCACAATTAAAAAGTTGGTTACCCGATTTTACAGGCATTCCTACGGCAATTACGGCATCCAGCCCTGCAGTATTTTCTATAAGGATCCGAAGCTGTCTTTCAGCTTCTATCAACAGACCTGTCTGGTGGAACAGATCTGCGCATGTATATCCGGTAATTGACAGCTCGGGGAAGGTAATAACCTGCAGACCCAAGCCTTTCATTTTTTCCAAAAACTCAAGCATCATCGCTATATTATAAGCCGGATCGGCAATTCTAATCTGCGGGCATGCCGCTCCTACCCGTACAAATCCATATTTGCTCAGTTTGATCATATTTATTTCTCGCTTTCCATTATTCATTATCGAATGTCTTTCATCTAATATATCACAATTTAACTATATGTTATTCTTTCCCTGTATTTTTATTTCCTTCTTTATTCTTAAATTAATCTCTTGCGCAGCTTATCGTAAACGTTTTGTTCCTGCTTGCCGGATCAAAGTATATTTACCAATAAAGCCTCATGAAAGCAAAAAGAACTGTCCCAATTGCTTTTTAAATATGCTATTATTATGTCATAATGTTTTGTGGGGTGGTCAAGATGAGGAAGACGGCGGTTCTGTTTCTTGTTTTTATAGCGTTTATATCTGCTGCATTAATAATACAAAGAAAAACGGATGAGGACAAGAACAGCTTCACTGCAATAAAGGAAAATATGGGCAGATATGAATACGACAAAGGCGGGTTAGGTATAGCTGTATCAAGAACAATGACATCAAAAGCGGTAGTGCACAATTTTGGAAGACCCATTTATCCTGCTGATAAAAAATTACAATATGTCTGGGTGTATATAAAGGTGGTTAATTCGGGCACAACTGCTGTGCAATTAAAGCCTGATGAATTTACTCTGTCAATTCCCGGTAAAGCTGCTGTCAATTATGATTATAAAGCTTCAAATTCTATGCAAAAATGTTTGAAACCGATTAATTTAGATCCGGAAAAGGAAAACATTGGCGTATTGATATTCCCATTGCCTGAGAGTAATGCCTATACCCTTCATTATAACGGTCCCAACGGCAAAGTCGAAAAAAGGCTGGTTATAGATTCACCTTAGCAAATCAACAGGGACGGAACTCTCTGCTTTTGACGTCCTACAAATTATTTTACAAATTGCACGAACCTTCCATACCCCTTCTCTTCCATTTCTTCTACAGGAATGAATCTCAGCGAGGCACTATTTATGCAGTATCTGAGTCCCCCCTTGTCTTTGGGTCCATCGTTAAACACATGGCCCAAATGGCTGCCGCCTATACGGCTCCGCACTTCCGTACGCAGCATCGAGTGGCTTTTATCCTCCCTTTCCTCAAGCACAGACTCGTCAATAGGGCGGGTGAAGCTTGGCCAGCCGCAGCCTGAGTCGTACTTGTCACTTGAAATGAACAACGGCTCTCCCGTAACTATATCAACATAAATACCTTTGGAATGATTATCCCAGAACTCATTCCTAAAGGGAGGCTCGGTTGAATTCTGCTGTGTCACACTATACTGCAGGTCGGAAAGAGATTTTCTTATCTCCTCCTGAGAGGGTTTTTTATATGGATCAGCTTCCACCTTTGGCTGCAATACCTCCGGCAAAGTCGAAAAGTCTATGTGGCAATAGCCCTTTGGATTCTTTTTCAGGTAATCCTGATGATACTCCTCTGCAGGATAATAATGCTCCAGCTTCTTAACCTCTGTGGCAATATGCGCCTTATACTTCTGCTGTTCTTTATTAATTATTTGGCTGATAATTTCTATATCCTCTTCATCTATATAATAGATACCCGTTCTATACTGAGTACCTACATCATTTCCCTGCTTGTTCCTGCTTGTCGGATCAATGATCTTGAAATAGTACTCCAGTAAAGTATATAAGCTTACTTTTTGAGGGTCATAAATAATGTGTACTGTTTCCACATGACCTGTAGCAGGTATATCATAATAGCCCGGGTTTTCAGTTTTGCCGTTTGCATATCCAACAGTCGTCTCAACTACTCCGTCAATCCGCGAGAAGTATTCTTCAACTCCCCAGAAGCAACCCCCGGCAAGCCAGATTTCTTTATTCATAACAATCACATATCCTTTCAGTATTTTTCTGATATTGTACTTGCTATGTATAGTATACCCTATTTAGGCCCTGGTAGCAGGAAGGAAGAGGTCTTTATATGTAAAAGCAAAAATGTCATGGTTCAAGCACCCATATTCTGCTTTTCTTGCAATTATAAAACATTTGTGGTATATTTAATTATGTAAAATTTTGAAGGGAGTGGCTGAATATGATTAAGATGAATAAGAGCTTTGTAATTAAATTTTTATGTGCAGCTACTTCAAGTGAATATTATTAAACATAATTTTGATTTGTAACTATTGTTAATGTTATGATCTATATTATGAAGATAAATTCATCAACCTTGGAGTAGCTAGGTTAACTATTCCAGGGGTTTTTTATGTCCATATTTTAAATATGAATTCATCAGCCCTGGAGTAGTTAGCTTAACTGTTTCAGGGTATTTTTACGTCAAATTTTGACTTGTGGAGGTGTGTAAAAGAGCAAAAAAAAATAAATATTATTTTCAAAATTATTCATATGAAAAGGAGATATTAAAATGTCAGAAAAACTATTAAATCAGAAAATTTGTTTAAAACAATATATATCAGAAAAGGAGTATAATGAAATAAATCAGCTTAAGGAGCTTTGCAGCTTGCAGGATAAAACCAACCTAAAGCTAGAATTAGACTATAGGATTAACATGAGTAGAAACCCTAAAATAGATTCAAAAACCATTAATGAGTTTCTATATTATAATGAGGATGTTTTGATAGCCTACCTTGGTATTTCAAGCTTTGGAGGCAGTAATATCGGTGAAATCAATGGCATGGTTCACCCTGACTTTCGAAGAAAGGGTTTATTTAAAAAGCTCTTTGAACTTGCAATAGATGAGTGTAAGAGAAGAAGGTTTAATAAGCTGTTGCTATTAACAGATGGTAATTCCAGCTCAGGTGTTGAATTTGTAAAGGCTGTTCACGGTAAATATGATTTTTCAGAGTATAGAATGAACCTGATTAACAAGACTACCTTAGACAGTACAAGTTCTATAAGCTTAAGAAAAGCTGAAAAGCTGGATCGGAAAGAAATTGCCAGACAAAATGCAATATTTTTTAACCATTCAGAGGAATGTGATTGTTTTCCAGAGGAAGAGGAAGCATTAAATGAAATTACATACATGGTCGAATTAAGGGAAGCGGTTATTGGAAAAATCAAGGTAACATACAGTGACAATTTGGCTTTTATAAGCGGCGTTGGAATATTGCCTGATTATAGAGGTAAAGGATATGGAAAGGCAGCTTTAAAAGAAGCATTGCGTTTAATAAATGAAAAAGGCATCTATGAGACAGAATTGGATGTGGAATGCAAAAACAATAACGCACTTAATTTGTACAAAGCTTGTGGTTTTGAAGAGAAGTCTGTAATGAATTATTATAATTATGACATCTAAAGGTTACCCACATCAGTAAGTATAATAACCCAATAACCTCTTATCCTCTATACCTGGTGCATTATTTTATGTGCGAATGTGCGAAGCCTGGCACCATCTTGACAAGCAACATCAAGCGTAATACAATGCGAGTATAACGTATATTAACCATAACTTTTGCTGTTTCTATATCAAACAGCGGCAGTTATGGTTTCTTTATTTTGGAGGCAGCTGTGAAAAAAATCAAAAACTTTGCGGAAATGGCCTATATTCTCGGAATTTTCACTCTGGCGTTAGGCGTAACTCTAATGGAGAAAGCAAATCTTGGAATTTCAATGGTTGTAGCACCAGCATACTTGGTTTCGCTGAAATTCAATTTTCTTACTTTCGGTATGGCTGAATATATCCTGCAGGCAGTGCTGTTAATCGTTATCTTTCTACTTATGCGGAAATTCAAGCTGTCCTTTGGAATTCCAATGTTTTTTCACACCTATTTGGCTCCTGAAGTTTATGAGCTGTTTGTAAAAGAAATATCCAAAAAGTCCAGAGTTAATATCACCAAGTTTAAAATTGGATATGATTGTGCTAGCTTCGCTGTTGCCATCATAATGTCCTTGGTATTCTTTAATGATATCCGTGGAGTAGGAATCGGCACTGTCCTTTGTGCGGTCATAAACGGACATATCATCGGCTTATTCAGCAGGTTTTTTGAAAAATATATTGATTTTTCTCCAAAACTCACGATTGTTAATTATTTTAAATAATTGTTTTTATTTTTCACCTATCTATTAAAATTGATTTTATCAATGCAAAGTATTCCCTGATGTGACTATTCGCTCTGACAGAGATTGGTGTACTGCATGTAATTCCATAAGGTTCAAACCCAACCCGCCTTGCAAGCAGCTTTGCCCGTAGCATATGGAAATCACTTGTTACTACCACTATGCAATTAATATCTTTTCCCTCAGTCTTTTGCAGTATTTCTCTTGAGAACGTGAAATTCTCCATTGTACTTGTTGCTTTGTCTTCCTTAATAACCCTTTTACCATCTATCCCCTTGGATATCAAATACCTTTCCATGGCTTCGGCCTCCGTAATACTTTCCCCAAAGCCCTGGCCTCCAGAAACAATGACTTTAGTATCAGGATGCTTTTCTAAATATACAATACCCTTCTGCAACCTCTCCTGCAGGATTAAGGTTATATCACTGCCGCGCAGCCCTGCCCCCAATATTATCAGATAACCTGCCTCTACATCTTCCTGTGAAGAACTGTTATATATAATCAGCACTTCTGCGAAAGTGAAGGATAGGATACTAAGTACTACCAGCATACAAGTAAGCTTTCTTGCCAGTGAGTTCTGAATTAAAGGCTGCCCCTTCCTGACCCAAAGCTTTATATAAACACAAATAATGATTATACCCCCTACTATCCCAGGAAACAGTGTTCCTACATTTATCCCTGTATATATGGATGTCAGGACTGCATCTATTACTCCAAGCACTCCAAACAGCATTAATATGTAATATAATCGTATTCCAAAATTGCCTTTCATTCGCATTTCCTCCGTGCTCTTCCCACAAAATAGCCTTCCGAGAACACTTTATCATGTTTCCCATGAAGGCTGTAATATGTTATCTTATAACTACCAAACTTTGTAATGAATATCTATAATGCTGTAACCTGTCGTTGCATATGATTATGATGCCAGGCACGGCAGTAGACGGTTGTTATTGAACTTTCCTTAAATAACTGGCTAAACGTCGTGCCTGGTACCCGGGGCATTTTTATAATCAGTTCAGTGAATAAGCTCTTTTTATTTTGTACCTGCCACCATATTCCTGATGTTTGCGGGACAATCGCAAATATTCTGCTATATAAAAGCAGCATATTGAAAGTACAATGAATAATCATTCAGAACGGGGAATCTCCATGATTTTTATTGGCATTTTTCGGAGCCTCCCTGGTACATTATTTTATTAGTCTACTATTTCAAATTTTATGTCATTCGGAGGACGTCTATCGTACTTTGTTATCTTGTCTCCTTTTTTTGCCTTGAAGTATGCTGTAAAAGTTGATTCTGTTTTTGCTTTTATTTGATACTTTTGTTTGGTTAAAGTATCCTTTTCACAGGCTGGAGCGAATTCCTCAATTACTAATCCTTTATCCTCCCTTACGTCTGCATACATATAGAAATTTAAATCTTTACTTGTGTTATTTTTCACTACAATGTCATCAGCGATAACAACTATATCACCCTTGATATAGAAAGTGCCATGTGTACTATTCTTTTTATCATATATAATTTCAGATTTAACGAAGTAAACTCTGCTGAATATAAATAGTATGACAAAACCAACAAGTAAAATTGCAGTAGTATTAATCCTCTGCCTTTTATTTTTCATCATAAAGAACCTCCGCGACTTATTTATACAGTGAATTATTCTGCGAACGGCCATGATGATCTTTCTTTCCAGAATTCCCAAAGTGATGGCTCATCCGTATTCATTATAACGATATGGTCCCAAGCAATTTTAGCAATGTAGTTTTGAAAGCTCGAACCTGGAATTTCTTGTGCAATTTGTACTTTTAAAGAATCTGTGTCATATTGAAAATTGGGATCAATTACATCATTCCATTCAAAGTGCATCTTTGCTATTACTTTACCATTTGACTCTTTACTTGCAGTTCCTGTGATTTTGAAACCCCCTACTTTTGCGTTTGTACCATGCAAGTATTGATGCCCAATAATCTGTTCTCCATTTTCAATTGCTATATTTTCAGTAATACTAATATTTTTAATTGAGCCCATTTCAATATCGTTGAACTCTTGCAGAAGTATTTCTTTCAGCCCTCTTGAATTTTCTATAGGGTTACCATTTGTAAGTTTATAACTTTTCATCATATATGGTCCCCAATAAAGATTTGCCGAGTCTTTTCCATAAGCAGGGGTAGTATAAATATCCCATACAGGCAGTGTTACCTCAATGCCATCATCGTCAGTAATTGTTTGTTTAGGAAGACTATCTAATCTTCCATCTCCACCAAACAACCACGCAATCAATATCTCCCTACCGACCCAATCAGATTTTAACCAATCAAAATTTTCTTCAGCATATGCGATTATGCTTCTCCATGAAATTCCATCATTAATTGGTTCCTCAACAATTTCGGTCAGCGAATCAGATAATAAAGATCCATACTGCTCTGTGACATAAGGTGTTATGTATAAAGAATATGCCCCAGTATCCTTTTTATAAAAACCCGAAATACTTATTTGATAAGTCTCTCCAGCTTCTAAGCTTTGAATCAATTTAAAGTTATAGTCTATACCACTATCGTCATCAAACCCTATTTGATTGCTATTATTATAGAGTTTGCCTGTTAGGTCAATATTGCTATCGCTTTCTATTGCATATTCCTTCGTTTCTGTTGGGGTGAATTCAAATATATCAATATCTCCTGGACAATCAATTATGCCTGTTAATGAATCACCAGCTTCTATTGCTCTTGATTGAAGGTTATCATCATACTGAGGTACAACTTTAAATCCATATGTACCTGTATCATAATTGTTGTAATTCCATATCTTTGTAAAATAAGTCTGATCAGCATCTAGATAATATATTATTTTAGCATTAAGATCAACCAAATCATCATTAGTAGCTAATAAAGTATAGTCATAGTTATAAAGTTCCTCAACAGTATCAGTACTTCCTGTAGTCTCTATTGAATATAATCCACTAACTAGAGGAATAAATTTAAAAAAATCGATATCTCCAGTAAAATCAAAAGCTCTACTTATTTCACTTTCGATTATTATAGTATAAGCATTATCAAAGCTACTTTCATCTTCTACAAGCGTATTCCATACTGGCTTATAATTAAATGTGTAACCCGTATCAAGAGGTTTTGTTATTATTAATGTATTAAATTTGGAGCAGTTATAATCTGCAAAAACTATTACCTGTACACTTGGGCCTGATAACAACACTTTATGAGTGCCACTTGCATTGAAATTGCTGCTAGCACTAATGTCAGAATAACTACTCCTCTGAGTAAAGTTTCCCCTAACCTCTAAAACTCCCGATGTCAGGTATTGGCTATGGTCTATCCTACTATCTGTTAAAAAACTTCCACCGACTACTACTTTGTCAGCTGTTTCAGTCATCTGCAAAATTCCAGGACAGCTCAAAGCGCTTGAACTCTGTATTTTATAGTCTCCTGTCACATTAAGTATTCCATTATTTATTTCCAGAATTCCATTATACTGAGTCAGGTTGCCGTTTATGGTTAGAACATGTCCATTTAAATCCAGTGTTCCCCCATTAAGGTACAAATCTCCATACACTGCATCTACAACCAATGTTAAATCTGTGCTTATAGTAGTCGCTAGCATAGATAATGTTGTTGAACTATCACTTTCAATTGATACACTCCCTAAGTCACCATATGCCTTCACTATATATACATATTCCATTTTTTTAGATAAACCAATATCAGTATAACTTGTTATATTAGATGTCCCAACCAATTCTCCATTCTTATAAATCTCGTATAAAGCTGCTCCACTCACTGCATCCCACGTAATTATTGCTATACCTTCCGAAAAGTATACTTCTATGTTGTCTAGAGTGATGAATTGAGATAAGTCTTGTACAGTGTCATCTACTTTGTACACACTATCAGTTACGCTTATTGATTCATCACTCTCTTGATATATAATTTGCGGTTCAACCTGATTATTTGAGTATTGATGGAATTCTGCAAATCCTGTAGTAAATCTTGACTTTTATCATTCACTGTTTTCATAGTTTCATAGATAGTATTAGAATTATCTGATTCTTGATTAGCATAAACACTCTCTAGAGGCGTTATGATACTAATGAGTAATAATGCGAAAGCAAGTATTATTGACATATGTTTCAACAACCAATTCCTGTAACCCCCCATTTTTTCTTTTTCCCCCTTTATATCTGATTTAACTACATTTCATTACATTATATGTAGTTATTAACATATTACTATCAATTCCATATTATACCAATAGGTCCACATGGCTGTCTTTATTGATATAATAGTACTTTCTGCCTATATTATTTTTGTGACGAAAGTATTAATAGTTTTCCTTAGAAAGGTAATAGGGTTAATTTCCTCATATACTATCAAATAGGGGTATTTTTCAGTGGCTTCTCAGGCACCGCAGTTTCGCACTTATTTGATTCTGCTTATCATGCTTCTTACTGCGGATTCTGTTATACCTATATTGTGACCCATTTCTTCATGTGTATAGTTCAGCCTTATTGCTTCTTTCAGATAGCTGATTTTATGTATTGTCAGATCTCTTCTTCTGCTGCCACTTTTAATCAATTCATATATTTCTTGACTTATTCCCATTCCAATCAATATTTCATCTAAGCGCTTTCTCTGTTCTACTTTTTTCTTTGTACTGCACAAAATCTGGTATGCTTCTTCGCCTACCACCTTGACATTGTCATAGTCCGTTTGCTCTTCTTGTCTCATGTGTTCTTTGTATTGATTGATTGCTTCCTTTCTGTCTTTTGATAGCATATCTAACACAGTTTCAATTGACACAAAGCTATTATTATTTGTTCTGTAAAATACATCACTACTCCACTTGTATTCTCCTACGCTTCTGCAAATACCTGCTTTTACAGGATTTTGATGTAGATAACGAATCAAGGATATGAGATATCTCTCATCCTGAACTATTATAGCTTTATATCTTCCTTGGAAAACATGTCCTACCCTTTTATACTTGTAGTTAAAGTACTTGCTGTATTTATTGTTAATCTGATGCATTATTTCTTGAAGCTTTTTACCAAACACCTGAAGGATTATATGGTAGTGGTTACCCATCAGAACAAACCCATATATTCTATAACTCATTCCTTCCATATTTTCCTTTAACAGTTTCATGAAATAGCCTTTATCTATGTTTTCATTGAATATGTACTCCTTGTTATTGCCTCTTGCAATAACATGATATATTCCTCCACAGTATTCCTCTCTCCAAGCTCTCCCCAAAATAATACACCTCCTGACATTATATTACCAGAAGGTGTACCATCTGTAAATATTTACCTTAATATGTGCGAATGTGCGAAGCCTGGCACCATATTCAAATTATAAACAAGTGAACAAAGGGCGTTGCCAAAAATAATGACAGAATAACTCTTTCCACCCATATAATTATAAGGTCTTTAATATTAATTTTGATTTCTGTTGACAGAATACAAGGGATAGAAGCGGAGAAAAAAAGTATTTCAGAAACACAAACTATAGCTATAACCGCTTGAACAGCCGGAGAAGCAGAAGCAGCTATGCTGGCGGGAAGGAACATTTCCGCGAGGCTTATTGCACAGCCCTTGGCGAGCAAGGCCGCCTCAGCCCCGAACCCCAAAAGTAATGTAAAGGGGAGAAAGATATATCCCATGATATCAAATATTGGGGTATATTCAGCCAGTACAAGACCGAAAAATCCAATGGACATCAGTGTTGGGCCTATAGAAAGAGCAAGACCTATGCCATCTCTAAAATTCTTTACAATTCCTTTTGCTACCCCGGGGGCCACTTCACAAGCTTTAAACCCTTCTTCCAAAGCAGTAGAAAACAACTTTCCTCTTTCAGCCGTAGGCTCGGGTATAACCTCCTTATCGTTATAGCCCTTATCCGATTTCTTTGCCAAAGGATAAAGCCTAGTTGTTATTGCTGTTACAATAAAGGTTATGATAAGAGTACCCCAAAAATACGCATTCCATTTGCCCATTAATCCTAATGTCTTAGCTACAACAACCATGAAGGTTGCAGAAACCGTGGAAAAGCCGGTTGCTATAATACACGCTTCCTTGTTGGAATAATAGCCTTCTTTATATACTCTATTGGTAATAAGCAGTCCTACGGAATAGCTGCCCACAAAGGACGCCACTGCATCGACAGCTGAGCGGCCCGGGGTCTTCCATACAGGACGCATAACAGGCCTCATAAAAACGCCGACAAATTCCATAAGACCATAGCTTATTAGAAAGGCTAAGAATACCGCTCCCACTGGAACCAGCATTGTAACCGGAACAACTACCTTATTAAAAACAAACGGCAGCATTCCCGGAGTCTGTATTCTCTCCGGCCCAAGCTTAAATACTGCTGTAAAATACACAAAAATTCCCAATACTTTAAAAATAGAAAAAACCGTGGTAACAGCATCTTTATTCCAGGTTTTTTTAATAAATGGCAATATTGCTCCCACTATAATTATTATTCCGGCATAAACTATACCAAAGTAAGGAATTTTGCGAATAAAGGTCACAATGTGGTCGATTGGTATGGTATTTGTTTTACCAATGGTTATTGGTATAAAAAACATAAAAATTCCCAAAAGGTTTAGGAAAATAAACTTAGCCATGGTTTCAGGTTTTCTCGTTTTCGCTAACATACTTGACCCTCCTAAAATTAATTTAGCTTTTAGGTGCTACCTAATTTTACCGTAAAATATAAGCTTATACAGGGTTTGATGCTCGAAGTTAATTAAAGCACCACCTTCCCTTTTTAAACTATGTTCATTTTTTCAGTCTATTTTTTATGAATAATAAGAAAAACACTAGACTCATCTACCTCTTGAATTTGGTATTCATACCCCGATAAACATCCAATTGCTTCCAAATCCTTTGGAGTATGCGTAATTGCTTTAAAACCGTCCTTGCAAATTATAACGCCATCCTTTGTTTTATCCAAATCAAGCTCACCCAGCAGCCCCTTCTCAGCTTGCTCTTCAAACCACATTAGCCTATACTCCCAAAATTTTTCACTGTAAGTACTGAAATAAACTTTTCCTCCACTTACAACCATCCCCAGAATCCTTTCAATCAAATCCGACGAGGTAATCTTCATTGCAGACAAACCGTTTTGCAGACAAAGTATTACATCGAACTTTTCTTCAAATTCAAGATTACATACGTCCATAGTAATAATTTCCGCATTGGGACTATCCTTCAAATATTCCGTGCCTAACGAAACACTTTCATCGGAAATGTCAATGCCAACAATTGATTTACAATTACCCGCCAGTTCCTTTACAATCCGTCCATAGCCTGCACCTAATTCCAGAACCCTTTCACTGCCTGTCAGATTATCTCTGACAAAAGAGATTTCCGCATCCAAATACTGTTTTACTCTGGGAATTTTGGTTTCGTATACCTTAAACAGCTTTTGTGAATTTAGTTTTTGTGCATAATAATTGTTATCCTTCATTACTAAGCTCCTCTCCCTTATTTCCCCAATGTAAAATTCCCTTCCCCCTTTCATATTGATAAGCAAAATAGAGGATTTACATTAAATTTATATGGTCAGTTATGAAAAGTATTCCAATGATATATTCATTGTGTCTGACATCTAAAGCCTATAAAAAAACACCAGTTATGGATATATTACCATAGCAGGTGTTTTGTTACAATTACGCGCCTATTCTTTTCCTCAATACTAATGCTTATGCTTATGCTTTACATACATTTCAAGGTCAAATATAAGGCTCTTCAGATCCTTCTGCTTCTCCTCAAGAGCTTTCCGCCGGTACTCGTAAAACAAAACAACGGCCAGAATGACTGACTGTACTGCTATGAAAACAAGTCCCTCCATAATACTGCCGAACCGAAAAATATCATGCATGCACCATATCTCCTTGCCCCGCAAGCTGAATACAACCAAGACCTTTTATCATGTATTTCCCCTCCTTATCTTATTTAGGAGGGGAAATTGAAAAAGTGCATATGCAGGTTTTATCCCACACATGCACTTTATGTTATCATTCAGAAGCCAAGGCATCCTTTCCTTGCACAATGCAATGCAAACACATTGTAACATCAATGCAATGGAACACGCCTTGAAATAACTGTAAAAATAGACTATAATAACATAAGGTTGCTGTGGCAGCGAAAGCTGCGTTTGTGGGTGGTGTTGCACCTGCATGAGCCTGTAAGTGTTCCAGCACTTACAGGTCACGGCGACCTTTTTCAAAATCCCCTACAATTATTATAGCCTTATATTTTCCAATGCGCAACAATTTTGTATTATTTTGTTTGTCAAGCTGCATAACTGTATTTGTTAGGAACTTCTGGTGCCTGCGTTATATACAACGCGTAGTCGGCAACATATTCCCTTCCTTTGTAATAACGAACCATTCGAATCACAAATTTATGTTTTCTTTAAAAGCAACAACATCAGCCCTGAGAATGCTTCTGCAAAAAAAACCTTAAGTTTTGATGATTGATGAGGGATGTAGTATGACGTTTTTGGATTGAGCCAGCCTTTTTCCTTCCAGAAGGTTTTATTGGCGGAATCCTCTTTGTCCCTCATCCATATTTTCTTTCTGATTTTGTATATCATCAGGGATATAAAGGATGGCTTCATATACTTCTTATTATATATATCACTATAAAGGGATTTGGCGGCTTTTTTAATACGTTTTCCATACTTTCGACTGATTTCTTCATGAGGCATTTGAGCTCCCGTAATAAATCCCGCTTTGCCGGACAAATATGAACCATATGCAAAAAAAGCACCATAGATGGTTTTCAATGTATGCCCCAGAGAGGCTGATCCTGTTGTTGCCAGAGCATATACACATTTATCCGGAAGGTCTGACCTGTAGCAGGCATAAGCCATGCGATCAAGTAAATTCTTCATTACACCTGCAACATCGTTAACATATACAGGAGATGTGACTATGATACCATCCGACTCCGCTATCAGACTTCTAATCTTTTTAAAATCATCATCTCCAAGAGGACAAAGCGCTTCATTTATATCAAGGCAAGTCCTGCACCCCCGGCAAGGCTTTATGTCATATTCGAATAATTGTACATAATGAAACTCAACCGAGAAATTATCCTTTTCACCTAGTGCTTTCATTTCGTCAGCCATGAGACTCGCAACTCTGTATGTATTCCCTTTTTTTCTTCCACTGCAGAGCAATACAGCAATATTCATCTTCAATCAATCCCTATATTGGGATTGGTGTACCTTCCCTTTTTTTCAGTGCCTTTTCCGTATTGAATTGCTTTTACGGGACAATAATGGATACACGCCAGGCATTGGGTACAGCGTTTCCCCCACTGTGGCTTTTCATTCACTTTAATGCTGTTGCAATTACAAACCCTTTCGCAAATACCACAGCCGGTACAATTATCATTTGCATAAAATTTTGTGGTATTAATGGCGTTTTTATTAAACATAGGGTTTATAAATCCGGTTAATAACCACGGGAGAAAACCTTTTTCTACTCTGAATATTCCCGTTGTTCTTTGTTTAATAGTATGATTGATATTTTCCAAGATTCCATCTGCTGCGGAAAGCTTTTCTTGTTCCTGCTCTTTTGAATCTACATCGCCCATTAATATATAGTTATTCGGCATTTTGATAGAAAATCCACTATTTAAATTCAGACCCTTTTTCTTCAAGCAATCGCCTATAACTTTCATGGTGTTCCCGATGTTATCTCCGCAAGTTGCAACAGAGAAAATATAGTTGTCCCGAAAATTATTCAACATGAGCTTCTTAATAAATTCAATAACGATTCCAGGAGGCCCCCATGCATACACCGGATATACAAAGCCTACAATTTCATTGTCCCTCAAGCTGTATTCGTAAAATTCACCGCCACTGTTTACGGCGGCAGCTATTGAAACTAATTCTTCACTATTATGCCGGGCAATACTTTTTGCGGCATAAAGTGAGTTTCCTGTTCCGGAAAAATAAAATATCATGCTATCACCCTTTCACACAAATCCATATCTTAATGCGATTATAGCATACTAAGTGGTGTCATGCACCGCAGTTTCGCACTTATTTGATTCTGCTTATCATGCTTCTTGCTGCGGATTCTGTTATACCTATCTTCTTCTGCCGCTTTTTATCAATTTATATATTTCTTGACGCATTCCTTCCATATTTTCCTCCACAGTATTCCTCTCTCCAAGCTCTCCCCAAAATAATACACCTCCTGACATTATATTACCAGAAGGTGTACCAATTGTAAATATTTACCTTAATATGTGCGAATGTGCGAAGCCTGGCACCATATTCACAGTGAAGCTTTTTTTACCCGGAAGCAGAACTGCGCCCTGCGGTGAATCTAAAATCTTTGCTTCATTTGTCTCAATTTCTTCAGTATTAATTCCTCTGAGTACAACCTTGAAGTCTTTATTCATATCACATTCAAATTTAATGCCGCATTTATTCCCTTCATCATCATAATTCACAATTGCTTCAATTCTGGCTGTAATTTTTCCTTGAAGATCTCTGACTTTAGCCTCTGCCCTATCCCCTAATTCAAAAACATGGAAGGATACGCCGTCTTCATAGTCATAGTCCGGCTTATCATCTGACGCTCCGATTGCCAGAATGCTGTTTTCCCTTACAAACAAGGGAAGACTTAAATAATCATACTCTTTTTCTATCCATCTTCCTCCGGCTATCTTTTCATTGGATAAAAGATGTGTCCAGCTGCCCTGGGGCAAATAGAACACCGCTCTGTGATCGACCCTGAGAATCGGCGAAACCAGCAGCTTATCTCCGAACATATACTGTCTTTCCAGGTAGTCGCAGGCGTAGTCCCCAGGAAACTCTATCTGCATCGGCCTCATAAGAGGAATACCTGTTTCATTAACTTCACAGGCCTTATCAAAAATGTAGGGCATAAGAGAATACTTCAGTCTTGTGAAGAAATTCAACACCCTGCAGGCCTCTTCATCATAATTCCACGGAACACGGTAGGAGGTGGACCCATGCAGCCTGCTGTGGGATGATAAAAGTCCAAAAGCAATCCATCTCTTATAAATATCCGGT
>LOES01000210.1 GCA_001515955.1 Clostridia bacterium BRH_c25
TGACGAGAAATTGTTGTTGGAGCTTTCAAAGAAGTTCAGAATAATATACACCATAGAGGATAACATCATCAGCGGTGGTTTTGGAAGCAGTATCCTTGAATTGTTAAGCCGGGAAGAAGCAGATGTGGATGTAAGGATCATAGGCTATGAGGACAGCTTCATACCCCATGGAGAAAAGGAAGAGCTTTATTCACTGAAAAAGATGGACAGCGAAAGCATATTCAACGTAATCATGAAGGAGTAAGGAATATTGGAAGAAAAGGAAAGACTGGATGTTCTTATTCATAGACTTGGCCTGACTGCAAGCCGTGAGAAGGCAAGCAGTCAGATAATGTCGGGGATTGTATATGTTAATGGCGTAAAAATTGACAAGCCGGGTACAAAGCTTTCTGTGAATTCAAAAATTGAGATAAGGGGTGATAAGCTTCCTTATGTCAGCAGAGGCGGCCTGAAGCTTGAAAAGGCACTCCGGGAATTCAATCTGAAGCTTCAGGACAAGGTAGCTCTTGATATAGGCGCATCTACCGGAGGTTTTACAGACTGCATGCTGCAGAATGGCGCAAAAAAGGTCTATGCAATAGATGTAGGCTACGGACAGCTGGCATGGAAGCTGCGGACCGACAGACGGGTAGTATGCATGGAACGGACAAATATAAGGTATGTTACTCCTGAAGCAATTGGTGAATATGCGGATTTTGCATCCATTGATGTTTCCTTTATTTCCTTGACAAAGGTACTGCCGGCAGTAAAGAAGCTCCTGAAGGAGACAAGCGAGGTTGTGTGCCTTATAAAACCGCAGTTTGAAGCAGGCAGGGAAAAGGTGGGGAAAAAGGGCGTAGTAAGGGAAAAGCAAGTGCATATGGAGGTGATTGAGAAAATAGTAGTATTCTGCCGCAATGAAATGGAGTTTTCGATATCGGGACTAAGTTACTCACCTGTAAAGGGGCCTGAAGGCAACATCGAATATCTGCTCTATTTGTCATGGGGCAAAGCTTCAGTGAATAATGGTCTGGAGCATGATATAGCAAGTATTGTATCAAATGCTCATGAACTTTTAAAATAATCCGCTAATATGTTTAGTAAAAATTAGTAGATAATTTTACATACATAATATAAAATAAAGATATTATTAGAAATAGAGTGATAGATGCAATATGTCCCGGGTAATAGCGGATTACGACAAGCTATACTATATTGAACGCACGTCAGTATTTACATTGGGCAATGTGCGAATTCAATAACAATCAAGGAAGCTTTTTGCGAAATCTGTATGAAAAACAAAGGATATTTCGCAAAACGTCTAATAAAATGCTCATTGGATGGTGTTATTTACAGATGAAGCTAGGAGTTATACCAAATTTATATAAAGACAAAGACTTGAATATAACCAGAAGTATTTTATACTGGTTCGCAAATAAGGATATAGAGCTGCTTTTGGAGTCTGACATTGCCATGAAGCTGAATTATGGGAATAATGGCTTCAGCAGGGATGAGCTATACTCTCACAGTGATGTAATTATCGTACTTGGAGGAGATGGTACGATACTGAACATAGCCAGGCAGTCCTCGCAATTCGATGTACCGTTGTTCGGTATCAATCTTGGACATCTTGGATTTTTAGCTGAGGCGGAAATAAGTGACATGTATCTGTCACTGGAGAAGATAATTAATGGCGATTATATTACGGAAAAAAGAATGATGCTGGAGGCATCTGTCGATGGCAGCGAAGAAGGGCTGAAAGAATTGCTGGCTCTTAATGATATCAGTATTACAAAAGGCATGCTGTCAAGAATGATAACCTTTTCTGTATTTATAAACGATAGTTTTTTTGAACTGTATTCTGCAGATGGTATTGTAATATCGAGCCCTACAGGGTCTACCGCCTATTCACTATCTGCAGGTGGCCCAATTGTCAGTCCTGAACTGAATGTCCTTGTAATAACCCCTATATGCCCTCACACTCTTCACAACAGATCAATAGTAGTGTCGGAAAAGGATGAGGTCAGAATTGAGATTTGCGAGGAGAATTCTGAGGTTATGCTTTCTGTTGATGGACAGGATTCATATAGATTATTACCCGGCAAGGTTGTCAAGGTTAGAAGCTCAAACTGCGTTACCAACCTGGTCAAGCTAAAGCAGAGAAGCTTCTTTGATGTACTGAGAAGAAAAATTTCTGAACGTTAGTATTTAAACTCATATATTTACAGCAAATGAAATGCTGTAAATATAGAGCTTGAACATAAAAATGCAAAGCTTTCTTAGTGAAGCGTAAGTATAGGCTTTAGTGCGAAAATAGAGTGGGAGGTATACATATGAAAATATCCAGACATGCAAAGATTTTGGAAATCATTGAAAGGCATCCAACAGAAACCCAGGAGGAGCTGGCAGAGGAGCTTAAGAAATGTGGCTATAATATTACCCAGGCTACTGTATCCAGAGATATAAAAGAACTGAAGCTGGTAAAGGTGCTTGATGAAAACGGCATATATAAATATGCCACTATGAGGGAACAGGACAGCATGTTGAATGAACGCCTTGTGAAGGTATTCGCCGAATCAGTTCTTAGTGTTGACTTTGCAGGGAATATAATAGTTATAAAGACTTTCTCAGGTGCTGCAAATGCAGCATGTGAGGCGATAGACGTATTGGATTTCAAAGAAATGGTAGGTACCATAGCGGGAGACGATACGATTTTTGTTTTGGTAAGAAGCCATGATAATGTTGAAGTGGTAATTGACAAGCTGAAGAAGTTGATGAAATAGGTGATGCAATAATGCTTCAGGAAATAAGTATAAAAAACTATGTGATAATCGGACAGCAAGTGATTAGCTTTGAACCCGGACTCAACATAATTACAGGAGAAACGGGATCGGGAAAATCTCTTATTATTGATGCGCTTTCTGCCATAACCGGAGGGAAATTCAGCAAGGAAGATATAAGGACCGGTGAAGGCAAGGCATCCATAGAGGCTCTTTTTTCCCTTGATGGAATAGAGTATATTGAAAGTATTCTGGAAGATTACGGTATAGAGCCGGATGAGGAAAACAGCCTTGTTATCACAAGAGAAGTAAATGTACAAGGGAAATCGGTATGCAGGATGAATAGACAGATGGTTACCATGTCGGTGCTTAAGAAGATCACACAGTATCTGGTGGATATAGTAGGTCAGAATGAGCATCAATTGCTTTTCAATACTATGAAGCATGGAGAATTTGTTGATAACTTTGGCGGTGACAGAATAAATACAATTAAGATCGAGCTTAAGCTTTTAACGGACAAGCTCAGCAGCTTGAAGATAAAGCTGGACAGTATCAGCGGCAATGCCGGGGAAAGAGAAAGAAAGCTGGACCTTCTTAAGTTCCAGGTGAAAGAAATAAGCGATGCAAGGCTGGAGCTTAATGAAGACGAGGGATTGAAAAACAGAAGGCACCTACTTATTAATGCTGAAAAGCTCATGAAAGGAATTTCACATGTATACAGCAGTCTATTTAAAGGAGAAAGCGGCACCAGGGGTGCTTCAGATATTCTGAATGACAGCACAGGCAGCTTGGAAGAATTGGTTGGGATAGATGATAAAATAGAAAGCTTCAAAACAGGTATTGAAGATATGGTCTACAAGCTGGAGGACATAAAAGGAGAGCTGAGGGCATACCGTGACAGTATAGAGTTCAATGATAGTGAAATAGACCTTCTGGAGGAACGGCTGGATCTGATAAACAAGCTGAAAAGAAAATACGGAAGCAGCATAGATGAAATTCTTGCATATATGGATAAAGCCTCAATGGAAATCGACGAGCTTGTTAACAGTGAGAAGGTCGCAATGGAAATAGAAAAGGAAATGGAAGAAGTACGGGAGAAATACCTTATGAAAGCGTCGCAGCTTTCCGATATGAGGAAGGAGCTGGGACGTAAGCTGGAGAAGCCTATTGAGAAAGAGCTTCAGGAGCTTAATATGCTTGGCTCAAGATTTGTAATCAGAATAACAAGGGATGACAGTACAATAAGCGGTAATGGCTTTGATAAAATTGAGTTCCTGCTTTCACCAAACCCCGGAGAGCCTGAGAAGCCTCTCGGCAAAATAGCCTCAGGAGGAGAAATGTCACGGGTAATGCTTGCTATCAAGAATGCATTTTCAGAGATAGAGAGGGCTCCATGTGTTGTGTTTGACGAGGTAGATGCAGGTGTAGGAGGTCAGACAGCCAATATGGTAGGACAAAAAATAAAAGCGATTTCAAAAAATACGCAGATTCTTTGTATAACACATTTGCCGCAGATTGCCAGTCTCTCTGACAATCATATATATGTTGATAAAATAGTGGAGAGTAATAAAACATTTACAAAAATTAAAATTTTAAATACTGCTGAGAGAATTAAAGAAATCGCGCGAATGCTGGGTGGAAACGAAAACATCGAAGCATCAATGGCTCACGCTAAGAAATTGATCGGGAAAATGTAACAAAAAATTACTTTTTCCGATTTTTTTATATGATATTTCGCAAAAAGCTTCCTTGATTGTTATTGAATTCGCACCATGCCCAATGTAAATACTGACGTGCGTTCAATATATTAAAAGAATAATAGGACTTTAAAAAGGAGAACTTAAATAAGAGAGATTTCCGAATTGAAGGTGGACTCTTCTGGGGAAACAGGAGAGTGATGCTATTGCATAGAAAAAACCTCAAAAAAATTTTTTTATACACCACTCTTATAATAACAGTACTCTGCCTTACAAATATACTGTTCACCATATATAGTTTTCCTGATGAAATCAATGTTATACAGGGACAAAGCAGAAAGCTGACTGACAGTAAGGTTTTGAGCCTTGAGCTTAAAGAAGACTATGAGAAATGTATAAATCTTAATAAAAACACTGTAATGTCTTCACTGCTGCTGTCAGGAGGAAATGACAAGGGAATGGCAAAAGCGAGTCTTATGCTTCTGGGTATTCTTCCAATAAAAGAGATAACTCTTAATATAATTCCCGATATAAAGGTTGTTCCATCAGGAGAAGCTATTGGTGTCAAGATTGAGTCAAAGGGAGTATTGGTTGTCGGACTATCCAGTATAACTGATGTAAAGGGTAGAAAATGCAGCCCTGCTGCCGATGCAGGCTTTGAAGTGGGGGATAAAATAATTGATATTGACGGAAGACAGGTGGAAAAGGAGAAGGATATTGTTGATTACTTGAACAATAGGCAGAATAGAGATGAGAAGATCAAGGTAATAGTAGACAGAGAAGGAAACAAGCATGATTACAGCGTTAAACCCGTAAAATGCGAAGAGGATAATATGTACAGAATAGGCTTATGGGTGAGGGACAATATAGCAGGTGTAGGGACAATGACTTTCTATGACCCTGAAAGCAGGGTGTTTGGTGCCCTGGGCCATGGAATAACTGATATCGACTCAGGTGTACTGGTGGATATAAATAGCGGAAGTATAATGAAATCAAAGATTGCATCAATTCAAAAAGCGAGGAAAACAGTACCGGGAGAACTTGTTGGTATATTTTACGATAACGATGATGCATATGGAGTTATAGAAAAGAATACAAGCTTCGGAATTTATGGGAAGCTAAATAAAAAGCTGAATCCAAGCAGAATCAAACCGGTTTCCATTGGCCTGAACAGTCAGATTAAGGAAGGGCCTGCAAAGATATTGACAACAATAGAAGGAAACAAAGTAGAGGAGTTTGATATTGAAGTACAAAAAGCCATGAGGCAGAGCAGCTCAGAATCCAAGAGCATGGTAATAAAAATAACAGATAAAAAGCTTATTGAAAAGACCGGCGGGATTGTTCAGGGCATGTCAGGAAGTCCTATTATTCAGGATGGGAGACTAATCGGATCTATAACTCACGTACTCGTAAACGACCCGACAAGAGGCTTCGGTATTTCTATAGAATGGATGCTCAAAGAGGCGGATATCGATTTTGGAAGTCGTCTGAAAAGAGCCTCCGGTGAATAGTGATATAGTACAAAAGGCTGTGCATGCACGGCCTTTTTTGTTGAATTATGTAAAATGTTGCTGTATAAATTTGTTCGAAAATGTTTAACGATTATACTTTCGATAATAGCAGGAAATGAAACTACTTTGTCGAATATCAAGCTTAGAGAATAACAATTTATGGGAGGAATACCAATGAACTTACAAAAGATTAAAATTCTGATAGCAGATGACAACAAAGATTTCTGTATTATTCTTAATGAATACCTCAATACACAACCGGATTTTGATGTAGTGGGAGTAGCAAAAGACGGTCTTGAGGTTGTGGATATGATAGAAAGCAAATTCCCGGATGTTGTAATATTAGATATTATAATGCCTCATCTCGATGGACTTGGAGTCCTTGAAAGATTGAATTCGATGCAGCTGGAGAAAATGCCCAAGGTCATAGTGCTTTCAGCTGTTGGCCAGGATAAGATAACACAAAAAGCTCTTACCCTTGGTGCGGAATACTATGTGGTAAAGCCATTTGACATGGAGGTTTTTGCAAAAAGAATAAGAGAATGCTTTGGAATGATTAGTAATGAAACTGACAGAAAGAGTTACATTCAGCATCAGAATATCACTGCTCCGGCAGCAACTTCACCAAGAGAACTGGAATCGGCCATAACCAATATAATACATGAAATCGGTGTGCCTGCTCATATTAAGGGATATGTATATTTAAGAGAAGCCATTACAATGGTTGTTAACAATATGGAGCTTTTAAGTGCAATCACAAAGGAATTATACCCTTCGATTTCAAGAAAGTTCAATACTACACCAAGCAGGGTGGAAAGGGCAATAAGGCATGCTATTGAGGTAGCCTGGGGAAGAGGAAGAGTTGATGTAATAAATAATCTGTTCGGCTATACGATACATAATGTGAAAGGCAAACCGACAAACAGTGAATTCATAGCAATGATTGCTGATAAATTAAGGATAGAAATGAAAATAAGCTAACAGCTTTATGTGAATTAGTTAATGTAAGATTTAAAGCAGCAGATACAAACGTAATAGTACTAAATATTTCACAAGAAGTTCCTTAGTTGTTTTTGGATTCGCACTTTACCCAATGTGAATATTTTTGTGTATTTAATTATAACAAGTAATTAAAAAACACCTGCTCGCTTGTCAGATTCAAACTAACTGCGATCTGGTGTTTTTTTGTTGAAATTTATATAGCAGATGATTATTATACGATGGGGGATATGAAGTATGACGGATATAAGCTTGCATACCAATCAAAGCAGAAAAAGTACCAGAATGATTTTTATTAAATATTCACTGACTCTCATTATTTGTTATATAATAGCTTACCTGACTGCACCGGTGTTATGGGAGAGAAATGTGAATCTGATACATACTATCGTAGAGTTGATATGCATATATATTGCGCTTTCATCCTTCTTGATCATATGGAACTCATACCGGAAGACTATAGGCATATATCACTTGATAGGCTTTGGACTCCTTGCGGTTGCAATCTTTGATTCCTTTCATACCTATTGTTGGATTGCTTCAGGAACATTGTCACCAGGGAATACCGACCTGACTACGAAATACTGGATAATAGGAAGGCTTGTAGAAGCATTGGTACTGGCTGCTGTCTCATTGAAGCTTGGAAATTATATGTTAAACAAGTGGACAGGCTTGCTATTTGTATTATTCTTGTCAATTGGATTATCCCTGGTCCTATGGTTTTTCCCCGGTCTCATGCCTGCATTGCTTACAAAGGATGGGCTTACCCCTGCTAAAATCATATTGGAGTATATCGTCATAGCTTTTGCTCTATTCAGCCTTTATAAGCTTAAGGGTGAGCTTGAAAATGAAAAAGCTATCTCATATAAGTACATTTTTATGTCGCTGCTTTTCATAATTCCTGCTGAGCTATCCTTTACATTGTACAGAGTAATTACCAGCTTGTACAATATGTATGGACATATTTTGAAAATTGTATGCTACTACTATTTGTACAAGGCAGTGTATGTCAGCTGTGTCGAGTATCCTCACAAAAGGCTTGCAGAAGCTTATGAAAAGCTGGAGGAGCGAAATGCCAGGATCAAGGAAATAAGCGATACTTTAAATGATACACTGGATGCTCTGCCAATAGGGATTCTTAACTATGAAGCAGACAACAGAATAAAATACATGAATAAGCGCCTGGAGGATATGCTTGCCTGCGACAGGAATGCATTATACGGATTAACAGCGGAGGAATTTCTGGAAGCCTTTCCAACAGATGACCAGGAGGAAAGGAATTTATTTGAACTGGCCAATGAGGGCAAGAAGAATACAATAAGCACTATCAGAACCTATAAAAACATGAAAGGCGAACATGTGAATATCTCTCTGACTTCACAGAATATTAAAAACGGTTTGCTTGTATATTTTTATGAAGTTAAGAAAGAGCAGGAAATAAAGAATTTTCATCTGCAGACACAAACAATATTGAATGCTGTAAACAATTGTGTACTTATGACTGATCGAAACAAAAAAATTGTTTTATATAATGAGGCCTTTAAAAAAGTTTTCGAAACAAATGGAATTGATCTAATTGGAATGTCTTTAGACAGTTTTAATGAAAGTATAGATCTCATATTAAATGAGCTGCAGGAGTCCATGCAAGAAGAAGAATTTAATAAGCCCCGGGAGGTGTCTATTACCACTCTAAAGGGTAATAGAAGAGAGATGCTGGTACATGTGGATTATATCAGGAACATTGAGAAGGAGATAATTGGTGCTATCAGCGTATTCACGGATATCACTGAGATAAAAAAGCAGAGCCGCAGTATGCAGCAGCAGGAGAAGCTGGCAATTATAGGCCAGATGGCTGCCGGGATAATACATGAAATAAAAAATCCATTGTCTACTATAAAGGGTTTGAGTCAGTTAATTATTGCCAAGACAAAATTAGATAAGGTCAGAGAGTATTCTGCTGTTATCAATGGCTCAATAGACGATGTTACCAAGGTGGTGAATGAATTTCTGAATTTTGCCAAACCAAAGCCCACTGTCAAAATAAGAACAAATATGAACAGGATTGTAGAATCAATGCAGCTTTTTACTGAGACACAATGCTATACAAAGAATATAAAAACACAATTTCATTATTCCTCTTGCATTATGGAAATAACTGCAGACGAAAGTAAGATCAAGCAGGTTATACTGAATATAACTGAAAATGCTATAGCAGCAATGGAAAACATTGAGCTGCCGGAGCTAAAGGTATCAACCTATTATGATGCAGATATGGGAGAAGGTGTGATACAAATATCTGATAATGGAACAGGAATGAGCTCTGAAGTTATTGGTAAGCTTGGTATTCCTTTTTTTACCACGAAAGAAAAAGGTACAGGGCTCGGACTGGGAATCAGCTATCAAATAATGAGTGAGCATAATGGCAGAATAGAGGTGGAGAGTGAAGCGGGGAAAGGCACAGTCTTCAAGATTGTTTTTTCACAAATAGAAAATCTGATATAAAACAAAAATCGCTGAAAAGCGATTTTTGTATTTTTTGTTCTTTTTTAAAGATACTAAAAACAGTGGAGGTGTGGAAATGAGGTTACAAGGCAGAATAAAAGTTGGTGCAAAAACAAAAAACCTTGTGAATTTTTTATGTCCAGGAGATATTGCTGTCATCAGGCATGATGACATTGATGAGATGGCTGCACTCGCCCTTGTATATACCGGTGTAAAAGCGGTTATAAATACAGGCAAGAGTATGACCGGAAGATTTCAGGCAATTGGTGCTACAACTCTTCTGCAGAACAATATGAGAGTCATCGATGTGAGTTTGCCTCTTGGAAGCTTCAAGGACAATGACATGATCACTGTGCTGGACAATGATATTATTGTAAGAAATTATATATACAAGAATGTATGCACCACTGTCAACTGGGATTATATCAGTAAAAGACATCAGACATCAAAAGAAAATGAAAGTCATGAGATATTGAAGTTCATCGATAATACGATAAACCATGCAGAAAGTGAAATGGATAAGCTGATCTGCTTTGCAGGGTATCCTGAGCTAAGCACGAGGCTTGAAGGCCGGCATGTAATTATTGTGGTAAGAAACAGCAATGCCATTGATGAAATAAATGTATTGAAAAGTTATATAGAAAAGTTTAATCCCATTTTTATTGGGGTGGATGGCGGAGCTGATTTTATAATAAATTGTGGTTACACGCCGGATATACTGATTGGGGATATGGACAGTGTGTCTGATATCGGGATATACAGAAGCAGAGAAATTGTGCTTCATGCTTATGAGGACGGATATTGCCCCTGTCTTGACAGAATTGCTGCGATGAATATACCTTATAAAATTCTTGCAATGAAAGGTACCAGTGAAGATGCAGCTTTGATGCTTGCATATCATAAAAGTGCGGAGCTGCTTGTGCTTGTTGGCGGACATAGCTGCATGTATGATTTTATGTGCAAGGGCAGGCCTGGAATGTCAAGCACTTTTATAACCAGGACTTTGGTTGGCAGCAGACTTGTGGACTGTAAAGGACTCAGTATAATAGCTGCTTCCGAAAATGAAGGGAAGGATGCCTGGTGGGCGAAGATGTAAGTGTGATAATACCGGCTTTCAATGAGCAGTCCAGGATAGTACAGACGGTGGAATGCTTGAGAGACATTGAAGGGATTAAAGAAATTATCGTAGTGGATGATGGCTCCACCGATTCAACCTACCAGCTGCTAAAACCATTGAAAGGTATTACCCTTCTAAGGATTGAATATAACAAAGGAAAGGGTAATGCGGTAAGATATGCTTTGGACTATGTGAGCAGCAGCTTTGTAGCTCTTTTGGATGCCGATCTGTGCGAAAGTGCTTCTGAAGTAAAAAAGCTTATTGAATGCATAAGACCGGAAGAAAAAACAATAATAATAGGCAGACTTCCCGCTCCCGGGAAAAAAGGCGGGTTTGGAATTGTCAAGAGAGTTTCTGGCAGCGGCTTTTATGCATTGACTTCGAGAAGGGTAGATTCACTGCTAAGCGGCCAGAGAATACTTCCCATGGACTTCTTAAAAAGTATTGAGCTTCCCGATGGCTTTGGACTTGAATTTAAAATTACTCTTGAAGGAGTTAAGAAGGGCTTTCAATTGGTTGAAGTACCGGTTGAAATGCGGCACAGAGAAACAGGCAGGGATATGAAGGGCTTTCTCCACAGGGGTAAGCAGTGCCTTGATATCCTGAAAATTATCAGATATGAGATGCGGTCAAACAGGTGATATTTATGTATATGAACATAATGGCAGTTATAGCGGTTGTCATGATAATAGCGCAATTTCTGCTGCACAATATAATGAAAATGCTTTGCAATACGGATAAAGCAATATGCAGTTCAGTAAACTACAGGGGAAAAGCAATACCTGCAATAGGGGGCATAGTATTCATACCTATTCTGCTGGTGGCAATTCTCCTGCTTTTATTGTCGGAGACAGGAAATTACTATGGCTATTTAAGTTATTTGGCTCTTGTACTCTGCATGGGCTTTATAGGAGTGGTTGACGACCTTGTTGGCGATAGAAGAACTAAAGGGCTCATAAAACATATCTCCAGTACATTAAAAGGTATCATGACGACCGGTTTTCTAAAAGCATTAATCGGTATCCTGGTGTCATGCATAATAAGTATTGGGGCAGTAAGCACATACTTTGAATTCATTGTGAACGTTTTTATCATCTCTTTATTCGCAAATACCCTTAACCTTTTCGATTTGCGGCCGGGAAGAGCGGTAAAGGTTTTTCTGGCAATATCCGTTATGCTCCTGACCGGAGCAAAAGGAAGAATAGCAGAGGCAGTGCCCATAATAATTCTCAGTTTAACTGCCGGGCTCTATATCAGGTATGATTTGAAAGAAATATGCATGCTTGGGGATACAGGAGCTAATATCCTGGGAATTACATTGGGATATTACAGTACTTTGTTTTTGGGTTTTAATGCAAAACTGATGCTATTAGTCTTTCTTGTATTTCTGAATATTATATCCGAGAGAATATCAATAACCGAAATAATCAACAGCAACAGGCTGCTGTCTTATATTGACGGCATAGGAAGGGGGCAAGCCGGCAACAGATGATAGAGATAGTAACAGCAAAAGTAGAGAAAGTAACATACAGAGAAGAATATGTAACCAGGTTCAGTATAAAAAAAGACGGACGCTTGTATAATTGTATAAACTACAATCAGCTGACAGGAGCGATTGAGGAAAATGATACCGTATTGTTGAATACAACTGCAGTAGAGCTTGGACTTGGATCCGGCGGTTATCATTTTGTTATGGCAAATATTAGTAGAAACAGATATTCTAATATTGGAGAAGGTCATATCATGAAGCTGAGATATACCCCCATGCAAATGAACTGCATGGCTGCTGAAGCACAAGAAAGCTCTTATCATGAGGTTTTCAACAGCTTTGAATCCCTTGAAGCTATGCCGGTAATTATTGGCACGCTTCACAGTATGGTTGCTCCTATAGCACTTACATTAAAGTATCTTGCGGATAAAGAAAGAATAGTATATATAATGACTGATGGGGGAGCTTTGCCTATATGGATGAGCGAGGCGGTAAAAAGGCTACGGAAGGATGGTATTGTTACAGGGACTGTAACTTATGGAAATGCTTTCGGAGGGGATGTTGAGTGCATAAATGTGTATACAGCTCTTATTGCAGCCAAGGAAATACTAAAGGCAGATGCAGTTATTATATGTATGGGGCCTGGAATAGCTGGGACGGATACAAAATATGGCTTCAGCGGGATAGAACAAAGCCAGATAATTGACGCAGCAAACAATTTAAAGGGAAAAGCCATAGCAGTACCGCGTATATCCTTTGCCGACAACAGAAGCCGGCATTACGGATTGAGCCATCACAGCCGGATGACCTTGGGAAAGCTGTGTTGTACTAAAGCATATATAGCTCTGCCGGAGCTTGAGTCTCCAAAGGGGGAACTGATAAATGCCCAATTGAGGGACAGCGGAATTCTGTCCAGGCATGAGGTAAGCTTCTGGAACAGCAAGCAAATTGATATGCTTCTGGAGAAGGAAGAGGACCGGCTTGAGAGGATGGGAAAAAGCTTCAGTCAGGATAAGGAGTATTTCATAACTTGCGGGCTTTCTGCCTTTTTTGCTACCTAATGCTTATTAACACAACAAATTTCTAGTCATTCATAGTGTTAATAAGCATTTCCTTAATTTAGTGCCTCGCAAGCCCTAGAAGGAATATACTTTAAGAGGCACTAATTAAGCTTTTGTCTGCAAGACAAAATATATTCCCTTAAAGTAATTTGCTTGTTTTCAATGGCAGACAACTGTAAAATCAATTCATTGAATTTTCCTACAAAGTGAAAGCCGTTGGTATAGACATATTTTGTCATTTTAGATACCTTCCTTTTAATTGTATGTTAAAATATTATATGTACAAGAGTCTGAGATATTCCATTTAAGGAAGCATTTAAGTGAAACTTGAATTAAGAATGTATCAAAGGCTCCAATTTAAACATTGTACATTCAAGGAAGCCTTTGATGAAACTCATTTACGGAAAGCGGAACATTATTGAAATTTATGCTTTCCTATTCGTTATAAAATGTTTTTCGCGAAATATATAGAAGGGAGACGGAAATAGTTTGAGCAGAGAAGAGACAATTACATGCAGAAATATTTTCAATGGTTCAATATTAAAATTGGATTTGCATGAAGTACTACTGGAAAATCAAAAAATTGCCGAAAGGGAAATAATCACGCATCAAGGAGGTGTAGGAGTGCTGCCAATAACCGCTTATAATGAGATAGTTCTTGTGAAGCAGTACCGGAAGCCCTTTGAATGTGAAACCTTGGAGATTCCTGCAGGCAAAAAGGATAAGGATGAAGAGCCAATAAGCTGTGCAGTAAGGGAGCTTAAGGAGGAGACGGGTATAACAGCAAGAAGCATGACCTTTCTTGTGGATATGTATCCATCTCCGGGGTATACCAGCGAAATAGTTCATATATATAAGGCCGAAGGTCTGACTTACGGTGACTCGGCTGCTGATGAAGATGAGTTTGTTGAGGTACTCAAGTATTCAATGGAAGAAGCTGTTGAACTGATAAAAGGTGGGCAGATTAAAGATGCTAAGACAATTGTTGCTGTTATGATGGCTGCAAATGAAAGGCTTATCCAAAACATGGACAATAAATGAATTTGCTTTGCTATAGCTGAACCTGGAAATATGATAAATGATATCATAATATAATCCCCTTAAGCATATTATCAACATAGAGAAATAGTAACAAGCCATGGATAAAAGCTGAGAGGGGGTATTTCTTTTGCTGGACAGCCTGAATGATACAATTAGAAGGCATCTTGCCGATAATATCTGGATTTACATAATTGTCATACTTATGTTCATACTTGGAATAAGCTTGGGTGCAATGACTGTAAATAACATAGATGAAGTGTCCAAATCAGATGCAAGAACATATATCGAGGGCTTCCTGGAGCTGACCTCCCGGAATGAATTGCAGCCGGCATACATATTGAAGCAGTCAATAAAATTCAACCTCTATTTTTCTTTGGTGCTGTTTTTTTCAGGGTTGGTATACCTTGGCATAGTCCTTATTCCAGTACTTATTGCTTTCAGGGGTTTTTGCATTGGATTCTCAATAGCCTTTCTTACAGAGAATTTTGGAAGTAACGGGTTCTTCCTGTCTATAGGTTCTGTATTGCCGCAAAACATCATATATGTGCCGGTAATAATCATTATGGGTGTTACGGGGTTAAATTACTCTTTATGGACTTTCCGGAACAAATATTTCAAGAAGTATGGTGCTATTCCCAATCTATTTGCTACTTATGCCTTTTCTACTCTTATACTTTTCATACTGCTTATTTCAGGGTGTATTGTGGAAGCATATATGACATCCCTGATAGTCAGGTTAATAACTCCTTATATAATTTAGCAGGGGCAGATGATGGATAGGCATAACGGCGGCAGCTTTTTGCATATATTTGTCATGACTTTTATTGTACTTTTTGTAATACTGGTAATAATACCTGACCTTGTAGACCGTATGATGATTTTCTTTACTGAAGATATTATCCCCAGGAATAATTCTATAATTGTGTTTAAAGACTTTCTTGGAGAGCAGGAAACCATAATAAGATTCTTTGAAACAATAAAAAAAATAAGAAACTTTATGTAAAATTTTCTTTTGTTGGAGGATTTTCATTATTAATGTTGAATACTTGTAATGATATTGTAATAAAGGGGATATGACTCTTATGAATTATTTAGAATTGTTTCTAAGTTATCTCATTAACAATAAGGAGCTGTCGGCAAATACGCTGGAATCCTATAAACGAGATATCAGGCAATTCGAAGTGTATCTGAAAGAACACGCTCTTTCGCTGGAGAAGGTTACAAAAACAATAATCATTACATATTTAATAGCATTGCAGAAAACTGGCAAAGCAACCTCTACTATTTCAAGGAATCTTGCTTCCATCAGATGCTTTTATCAATTTATGCAAAATTCCAGATACTTGAGTACAGACCCATCAGCAAATCTCGAATCTCCAAAAGTAGAAAAAAAGCTTCCGTCTGTACTTACAAAGAAGGAGGTAGAGCTTCTGCTTGATCAGCCCATACCAACAGATGCAAAGGGTTCAAGGGATAAAGCCATGCTGGAATTGCTTTATGCAACAGGTATTAGGGTATCAGAGCTTATTTCATTGAATATAAGTGACATAGACCTTAATTCAGGCTTGATTGTATGTAAAAACAGCGAGGTAAAGTCCAGGACAATACCCCTTGGGAATATAGCTGTAAAATATATCAGAATTTATCTGAATGATTTCAGAAGAAAGCTGTGCTCCAATGAGAACAGTACTCTTCTGTTTGTGAACTTCCACGGACAGAAAATGACCCGGCAGGGTTTCTGGAAGATAATAAAATACTATACAGCAAAGGCAAAGATAAATAAGAGTATAACACCCCATACCCTGAGGCACTCATTTGCGGTGCACCTTATAGAAAACGGAGCTGATCTCCAGGCGATACAAGAAATGCTGGGTCACTCAGATATTTCTACAACTCAGGTATACAGCAAGGTAAATAAGAACAAGATAAAAGAAGTATACAGCAAGACTCATCCAAGGGCTTAAAAAGCCCTTTTTAAAATTGGGATCAGGTTTCGGGGTTGTAGGGGCGAACAGTGTTCGCCCGGATAAGCATCGCAGCACGAGGGATAATAAGTGTAAATACAGGAGGTAAATATGGTAGACAGAGTAATACTCATGGTTATGGACAGCGTCGGGATCGGAGCCCTTCCTGATGCTGATTTGTATGGAGATGCAGGGAGCAATACCCTCGGCAATATAGCCGGAAGAATAAAGGATTTCAGGCTGGAGAATCTTGAAGCTTTGGGTCTGGGAAACATTGATGGGCACATAGGACTGAAAAGCGCAGAGTATCCGAAGGGCAGCTATGGCAGAGCCGGAGAAATCTCCGCAGGTAAAGATACAACTACAGGCCATTGGGAAATCGCCGGAATCACATTGAAGCAAGCTTTTCCAACTTTCCCCGAAGGTTTTCCCCAAGAGCTTGTAGAGGCTTTTGAAGGTGCAATCGGTACAAAAACCCTTGGAAATGAAGTTGCATCCGGAACGGAAATAATAGCAAGGCTTGGCGACAAGCATGTAGAAACAGGCTATCCGATAATATACACTTCTGCAGACAGTGTGTTCCAGATAGCAGCTCATGAGGAGGTCATTTCCCTTGCAAAGCTGTATGAGATGTGTGAGAAAGCCAGAGAACTGTTAAAGGATGAGTATGCAGTGGGAAGGGTTATAGCAAGACCGTTCCTTGGAACAAGCGGAGGCTACAGACGAACCTCCAACAGAAGAGACTTCTCCTTGAAGCCTATAAAAAAGACAATGCTTGATGTTATTGCAGAGAATGGCATGAGTGTATTGGCTGTGGGAAAGATAGAGGATATATTTGCAGGAGCAGGAATTACAGAGGCAGTACATACAAAGAATAATACGGAAGGTATGGGTAAGACTCTGGAATATATTGCATCTGAAAAAAAAGGACTTATATTTACCAACCTTGTGGATTTCGACATGCTTTACGGTCATAGGAATGACGTGAGCGGGTATGCACAAGCTCTTAAGGAGTTCGATGCCGGGCTGTCTAAAGTAATTGCTGCAATGAAAGATACCGATATACTGATTATCACTGCGGATCACGGCTGTGATCCTACCACAGAAAGCACAGATCATTCAAGAGAGTATATACCTGTGCTTATATACGGAAAGCATGTAAAACCCGGTGCAAATATTGGCACAAGAACGGGTTTCTGCGATATAGGGGCCACAGTACTTGATTTTCTGGAGCTTCCAATAGCAATTGCAGGTATATCCTTTAAGAAAGAAATCTTTAATGAGGGGGGATTACAATGAAAAAGGAATTGATAACCAGAATATATGAAGCGAGAGACTTTATTCTAGAAAAAACAGGGTTTGTTCCGGAAATTGCGCTTATACTCGGCTCAGGTCTTGGCGACATGGCAGAAGAAGCTGAGGATAAGCTTGCAATTGATTACAAGGAAATCCCCAACTTTCCGGTATCTACGGTGCAGGGGCATAAAGGAAGGCTGGTATTTGGCACAATCAGGGGCAAAAGGGTAGTTTTTATGCAAGGACGTTTTCATTATTATGAGGGCTATATGATGGAAGAGGTGGCTTTTCCTGTCTGGGTTTTAAATGCTCTTGGAGTAAAAAAGCTGATAGTTACCAATGCAGCCGGAGGTGTAAACGAGAGCTTCAACCCCGGAGACCTTATGCTGATAAAAGATCATATCAATTATACAAATAACAATCCTTTAATCGGACCAAACATTGAAGCTTTTGGGCCAAGGTTCCCTGATATGTCAGAGGCTTATTCAAAGGAATTGGCGGATGTGGTAAGAGAAAGTGCTGCCGCAAACGGCATCAGGCTGCAGGAAGGTATTTATGCTTTCCTTACGGGACCAAGCTACGAAACACCGGCTGAAATCAGAGCCTGCAGGATAATTGGAGCTGACGCCGTAGGAATGTCCACAGTACCGGAAGTAGTTGCTGCAAATCACTGTGGAATCAAGACTGCCGGAATATCCTGCATTACAAATATGGCTGCGGGTATACTGGATCAACCCTTGAACCATAAAGAGGTTATCGAGACTGCGGAAAGAGTAAAGGAAAGTTTTTCAAAGCTTATAAAGAGTGTGGTAGAGAATATTTGATCAATATTCGGGGGTGGGAAATATGGATTTGAGAGCAAGAATAGAAAAAGCATCAGAGTATATAAAGGAAAAGTCGGGGTTTGAGCCGGAGATAGGTATTATACTGGGCACAGGGCTGGGCTCATTAGGTGATTATATTGAAAAGGTGTCGGTATTTGACTATGCCGATATACCTGAATTTCCTGTATCCACTGTATTCGGACACGCAGGAAGACTTATACTTGGTTACCTGGAGGGGAAACGGGTAATTGCAATGCAGGGTAGATTCCACTACTATGAGGGGTATACCATGCAGGAGATCACAATTCCGGTAAGGGTCATGAAACAGCTGGGTATAAAACTACTTATCGCAAGCAATGCATGCGGCAGCTTGAACCCAAGCTTCAAAGCCGGTGATATTATGATAATTACCGACCATATCAATTTTATGGGTACAAATCCTCTGATCGGACCAAACCTTGAAGAGTTCGGGCCCCGTTTTCCTGATATGTCGGAGGTGTATGACAAGGAGATAGTTGAGCTGCTTGAGAAGGTTGCTGCATCCCAGGGCACTATTGTGCATAAGGGAATTTACGGTGCTGTAAGCGGACCTAACTACTGTACAAAAGCAGAGCTGGGAATGATGATAAGGCTTGGCTCCGACACAGTAGGTATGTCAACAGTACCGGAAGCAATTGCAGCAAGACATTGTGGACTTAAAACAGCAGGAATATCCTGTGTTACCGATATGGCAATTCCCGAAACAATGACAGCACCTGCTCATGAAGAGATTGTAAGGGTGGCTGAATCAGTAAAACCAAGATTTACAGCGCTTGTAAAGCAGTTTGTTAAAGAGGTGCAGCTTTAATGAGAATGTATGATATTATTATAAAGAAAAGAAACGGTGAAGAGCTTACAAAAGAAGAGATTGAATTCTTCATAAACGGATATACAATCGGCTCGATACCCGACTATCAGGCAGCAGCTCTCTTGATGGCCATTTATTTCAAGGGTATGAACAAGAAGGAAACTGCAGAGCTTACAATAGCTATGGTAAACTCAGGAGAAACAGTTGACCTCTCAGCAATAGAGGGTGTAAAAGTCGACAAACATTCAACAGGTGGAGTAGGAGATAAGATAAGTTTAATTGTTATCCCACTTGTTGCTTCATTAGGTATCCCTATTGCTAAAATGAGTGGTAGAGGGTTAGGACATACAGGAGGAACTATCGATAAGTTAGAAGCTATTGAGGGATTTAAGACAGAATTAACAAGAGATGAATTTATCAATAATGTTAATAAATATAAAATGGCGATTTCAGGGCAATCAGGTAATTTAACACCTGCTGATAAGAAGCTATATGCTTTAAGAGATGTAACAGCTACTGTTGATAGTATTCCACTAATTGCAAGTTCGATTATGAGTAAAAAAATTGCTTCAGGTGCAGATTGTATTGTACTTGATGTAAAAGTTGGTTCAGGTGCATTTATGAAGTCGGTAGAGGAAGCTGTTGAGCTTGCTAAAACAATGGTTGAAATTGGTAAGTCATTAAATAGAAAAACAGTAGCAATAGTAACGGACATGAGCCAACCTTTAGGGCACGAAGTAGGTAATTCAAATGAAATTATAGAAGCAATTAATGTATTAAAAGGTAAAGGCTCAGATGATGAAACCGAAGTAGCTTTAACAATTGCTTCTTATATGGTAATACTAGGTGGTGCATATAAAGAATTTAACAAAGCGTATAGTGCATTACAAGAAATAATTAAAACTGGGAAGGCAATTGATAAGTTAAAACATTTGATTCAAATTCAAGGTGGAGATTCTGGAATAGTTGATAACATTAATAAATTGCCTAAGGCTAAATATCATATAGAAGTAAAATCAATGAGTGAAGGCTATGTTAGTTCAATAGATGCAGAAAGCATTGGTATTTCTGCAATGTTACTTGGCGCAGGTAGAAAGACTAAGGAAGATAAGATAGATTACTCTGCAGGTATAAGTATGAAAAAGAAAGTCGGAGATAAAGTAATCAACGGAGATACACTCTGTATCCTGCATACAAATCTGGAAAACATTGATGAGGCAAAGCGAATAGCACTTGATTCATATATAATAGGTAATATCCAAGAAAAAGTAAATAAATATATTTATGAGATAATACAATGATTTAACTTGTTTAATAATGCGAAGCATTCTTCAGACTCGAGATACGAGATTCGAGATGCGAGGAAAGCTCGGGTATTCCTTATAGGTCCAGGTA
>LOES01000211.1 GCA_001515955.1 Clostridia bacterium BRH_c25
ATTTACGCTTTTAAGCCTTATATTAAGTATCTGAATCGGTTTTGTTATATTAAAATGGAAATATATTGTTAAAATTGCAAATATGAGACCTGCTGCAACTAACAAAAAAAGAAGCATCTTTACATGTTCTGGACCTGATACAGTTTCTAACAATGGAGGCTTTTCATGTACTATAAGTATATTTAGATATAAAGCCCCGGAAACGACAATCAATAAAAACATCAACAGAAACAGTAAAGGAAGTTTGATTTTCAGCTTCATATTCCTTCCTTCCCTTCAACATATTTATACCCGACACCCCATATTGTTTTAATAAAGTCATACTGACTGCCAAGTTTTCTCCGAATATTTTTTATATGCACCGTGACGGTATTCATTTCTCCATATTCATCGCCCCAAATGTTTTCATATATCTGTTCACGAGTTAAGACATTATTGGGATGATTCTTGAGAAAATATAAAATTTGAAATTCCTTAGTTGACAAATCAATCTTCAGGTTATCTAAAAATGCTTCAAAGGTTTTATCATTCAAAACCAATGGTGAAGCAGAAGGACTAACATTTGCATCAGTATTTTGCTTGAGTTCGTTCCATTCCATGTATAGGCGATCAACCTTCCTAAAATGTGCTTTAATTCGCGAGGTAAGCTCTTGTATGCTGAAAGGTTTAGTCATATAATCATCTGCACCTATTTCTAATCCAATAATCTTGTCAATGTCCCTATCACGGGCACTCAAAAATAGAATAGGAATATTATAGGTATTTCTGATATTTCTACAGACTTCCAGCCCGTCCATTTCAGGCATCATAATATCAAGCACTATAAAATCAATGCGGTTTTCATTGAGAATATCCAAAGCCTCTTTTCCTGAATAAGCCGGAATTACTTCAAATTGCTCAAATCGTAAGCTTTTTTCTATTAGCTTTACAATATCATGATCGTCATCAACAACTAAAACTGTTTTATCCATTATTTTCACCTCTTTATTGCTTTGTTCTTTATACTTTATCAAATCAATCTAAAATAAATGTAAAACAAATATAAAAAAATATAAATTTTGGACTCAATGGTTTAGGAAAAATTTATTAAGCTGTAAGAATACTATATAACAAATTACAGAGTTCATCAATTTCGTCACCAAGAAACTCAAAAAGCCAAGCAACGGGGAATAATAGCCATTGTGTTTTTCGTTCCTGACTAGGTAAAACGATGCCATTTCCGGCTTTATGCAAAACGGTTATCGTGCATCTGCCCTGCCAAGGTCTAAAAGCGTTGGCACGATAGACTATGTTTTTAACAAAAGTTATCGTACGACTTTGAACACAGTTCCTTACATTTACTTGCTTTGCAGGCTCACTACACGATAATTTTTAATGCACGATAGCTGTTTTTATCGTTCGAGCATAATAATACTGGCAAGCAGGGGGACTGGCGCGCCAGTCCCACGCTGCACTCATTCCTTCCTATGGTCGGAATGGCTCCGCTCTGCTTGTTGAGGCTCTGCCCCAAGCCCCGTCAGACGTCCGCTTTCGCGTCTGTCTGTTAAGCGCCTGCGGCGCTGCTGCACGTTCCTTCGAGAACGTTTTTTACATGCGGGAAAAAGAAGGAGCAGCGAGCCTATCGTTGCAGATTTTCCTGCCCTGGTGCAGAAGGTGAATAACGCAAAAGCCGGTCGGTAATTTCTTTTGCCGTAAAAAGATTTTTCATATTTTCCCTGGCCTGACGGTAGCCCTGATAGAGCTTTTTCTTCTCGGCAAGGAGCGTGGCGTATTCCTGTTGCCATACTGACATCTCCATATGTTACGCGAGATAGTTTAGACACCATTTTAGAAGTGATGCTGTATTACCTCCCGTCTGACGATAGATTCCCTTTTTAGGGTAAAAAATAGGACTATACCGGCGAAACCCTTTGTTTTTCGGGCTTCCTTGGTATAGTCCTATTATATCGCCATCTTAGTATCTGAGTGTTCTTGTACTGACACCCGCCATCTTTCCCAGCTTTTGCACTGTGTATTCCATGCTTTCACCTCCTGACAACATAACTATACACCTTTACGTAACGTCAATGTCAACAGAAAATTTGAAAATATTTTAATAATATTTTGATAAAGATAAATAACCATGATAACTTATACCCTTAACCAATACTTCTTCTTTTAACCTAACGCACAAGAAGTCCCCTATTCCTCTATAGGTGGGGAATGAATTGTTACCCCTTGAGGAATGTCCTAAAATATGTTATACTCCAACCAGAACATAAGTTCGTCAGTGTAGCATATAAAGAAGGTGTATTCATGCAATTGGATAATAATAATCATTCAGTATTCTTGTTATATTATCATCTTGTACTAGTGGTAAAGTACCGACGAAACGTAATCGACAATAAAATATCGGAAAGACTGAAAATGATATTCGAGAGAATAGCAGCAAGTTATAATTATAGAAAGTCAGGGAGAAAGACTATGAACAAAGCATACAAATACCGTCTATATCCCAACTCGGAACAAGCGGAACTAATCAATAAGACCTTTGGATGTGTGCGCTTTGTGTATAATCAGATGCTTGTCTATCGAAAAGCAATCAAAGTCAACAAATGACAATGGTTTCGGCATGCGGAAAACCTTTTTGGAGTATAAACTGACAGAGCAAGGTAAGCAGCTGGTAGTTATAGATAAGTGGTATCCGTCAAGCAAACTATGCCGGTTCTGCGATACAGTAAATGAAGGATTGACGCTTGCGGACAGAGTGTGGACTTGTAAGTGTGGAGCTATTTTGGACAGGGATGTAAATGCTGCGATCAACATCAAAAATGAAGGCTGCAGGATACTTGGGATAGCCTGAAATAAATGAATAAAACCGTTGGGCAGACGGGGTTAGCTTGGTAAATATACCGATGTTAGTCGGTACGTCCCAAGAAGCCCCCACCTCTAAGCGTTAGCGTAGGTGGTGGGAGTATGTCACAATACGCTCCTGCTTTTCAGGCTCCAGCTTTAAAAATGGCAAGGACAAAATGTGCACCTCCTTTCATACGAAATTATGGACAACCCCGGACCGCTCTGGTCAAGGCCTATATTGCAAGCATTAGAAATTAGAACAGCACATATGCTAATTGTTTCCGGGGTAGATAAAATGGCTGAAATTCGTATGAATCTTAGAGGAAAGAAAAAGACCAGGGAAATTATCGAAAAGTATTTGAAATTTTATTTGACGTACAGCATAATGTACACTATAATTAAATTAAGACGTACACGAATATGTACATATAGGAGGAGATATCCATGTCAACATTAAATGCGACTAGCGCAAGGAATAACTTTTTTAGAATAATTGAAGAAGCATTAACTACACATAAGCCTATAACAGTAACCGGGAAAAATGGGAACGTTATCATTATTTCTGAAGAAGACTATTTTTCTATACAGGAAACAATGTATCTTTGTGGTATACCTGGAATGAGGGAAAAGATAGTAAAAGGTCTTAACAT
Source organism: Clostridia bacterium BRH_c25 (assembly GCA_001515955.1). Next base: position 3,486 of record LOES01000211.1, read on the forward strand.
ACCCCTTGATGAATGTGTAGAGGATAATTGATTATGACGGAGCAATGGAAGATAGTGTATACAAAAGATGCTTTAAAAGATAAAAGAATAGCTTATGAGGCAGGTTTTAAAGATAAGATAGAGCAGCTCCTTGAAGTTGTAAAAGATGATCCGTTCAAGAATTATCCCCCGTATGAAAAACTTTTAGGTGATATGGCTGGTGCGTATTCCAGACGCGTAAACGTTCAACACAGGCTTGTATACTCAGTGTACAAAGAAGAAAGGACAGTAAAGATAATAAGCATATGGAGCCATTACGAATAATTGAGAGTACTTATCAGTTCACCTGCCCTCACTTTTTCCTACAAGAATTCCTTATGCATCACCTTTTCAATAAAAATTCTTACAATTTCAGGATCAAATTGTGTGCCTGCATTTTTTTTTAACTCTTCTATCACTTCATCTTCAGCCAAGGGTTTGCGGTATGCTCTTTCGCTTGTCATCGCATCGTAAGCATCTGCAACCATTATAATTCTTGCTTGCAATGGTATCTCTTTCCCCTTTAGTCCCTTGGGATAACCTTTTCCATCCCATCTTTCATGATGTGCAAGAACGAATTCTGCCAGTTCAGCCATATCATTCACCGAGCTGAGTATTCTATACCCTATCTCCGGATGACGCTTGATTTCATTCCATTCTTCAATTGTAAGCCGATCCGGCTTATTAAGTATTTTCTCATCAATTGCAATTTTACCTATATCATGAAGCAACCCTAATGTTTTTAGCTCATTCACTTCACTGTCGCTCCGCTTCATTGCAATACCGATAGCTTCACTTAAATAGCTTACCCGCTGGGAATGCTGTTCTTCTCTTTTATTCTTTTCATGAAGGGAATTGGTTATAGCCTTTATTGTTTTCCCTCTAATACTGGGACTTTCGAATAATTTATTCCTGTACATACAGTCTTCTGCATTTTTAAGTATCTCATCTATGTCTTGTGCCGCACTCTTTTTTGTATCCCATCCAAAAGAAATTGATAATTCCATTGATTGCAGCATTATACCTGAGCTGGCTGTTCTTATTCTTTTAATTATTTTTTCTGCCCCCTCCGAATCCGTTTTGGGCAATAAAATAACAAACTCATCTCCCCCTAATCTGGCTACGATTTCATCTGCTCTGCTTTCCTTTTTGATTATCTCCGCTGTTTTCACCAATAGCTTATCGCCCATAGTATGCCCAAATGCATCATTGATAAGCTTCAATCCATTAACATCTGCCATTATGACGGAAATCGGAAGATTCCTTACTGTATCAAGACGCTTTAGCTCCTCTTCAAAATACCTTCTATTATAGAGGCCTGTCAGCTGGTCGTGGTAGTTCATATATAGTATTTCCTTCTCTGCTTTTTTCCGCTCGGAAATATCTGAATATATCCCGTAACCGCCAATAATCTTTTTATTCAAGATAATTGGCACCCCTTTTACACTTACATCTCTGGGCTGCCCATCCACGCCAAAACGTACGGATTCCAGAATAACCTCCTGTCCATTAAGCAAATTATCTGTCAATTGATTTGCCTCAGCCATCTTTTCTCCTGGAGCTATTATACTATCCAATTCCTTACTGCGGATTTCTTCAATTGTATATCCAAATAAGGATGTAAATTTCTCATTGATATCAATAATTTCATGGTGCTGATTGAAAAGAACAATGGCATCAGTGGAATTCTTAAATAAAGCTTCAAAGCTCAGGTTCTGCCGCTGAACCAGCTCTTCTGCAGACTTATCCCTGCTGCGGATTACTTTATTCAGCCGAATAATAACGATAATCTGAATCATACACAACGCAAAAAAAATGCTGTAAAACACCAAGGTGTAATCATACAAAGCTTTTATCCCAATAATATTCCATTTCATATCAACACACCCCCCAGCCACAGGATAACACATATTTGTCTATTACATCACATGTAGTTTTTTTACCCTATTCTGTATTATACCAGTAGCTCTTTAGCCCTACAAGGCTAATATTTGATACCAATTTTTACATTCCTTTTTTTATATTGAACGCACAAAAGTATTTACATTGGGCAAAGTGCGAATTCAATAACAATCAAGGAAACATTTACGCGAAATTTGAATTTAAGAATGTAAAATGTTTTTCGCAAAATATCTAAATGCTATTATGAAAAAAATACAAACAAGAAAAGGTCCTATAAAAAGAACCTTTCCTAATTGTTATTATCTGCATAAATTATTCTATTGAAACATTATTAAGCTTATCTGAAGGTTTTGCTTTTTTTGCAGGCTGGTCTTTAATATCTTGGAAACCTTCATTGAGGCTCTCAAGAATCACCTTGCCTATTTTCCTTATTTCCTCAGACAGCTCCGGAGGCAGCTGACCGATTATTGTATTTGCAGTGTGCAGTTTATATTTGATTATTTCCTTTATAAACACTTCATTCATCATTACCACCTCCAAACCAGATTTTCAGCATTTCTTCTTCGAACTTGGCCTTTTTTATTGAAAAATCCAGAAGAGTTCTTGGAAGAGTGATATTTCTCTTGATGCTTCCGGCCTTTATAATGAGCTGGTCACCTTTCTGATTCAGTGAAAGGTCTTTTTTATCCATGAAAGGCATGGCTATTGCAAGGATATAATCCTCTCCATCCTTACTAACACTCTGAGCTCTTCCATTATATTTTATTTCCACAGGACTCTCTCCCTTGAAAACCTCTTCCGCCATTCTCTTAAGCATTTTAATTCCCACAACCTCAGTCTCAAACAGGGGGGCATAATATATTGGTATGGGAGTGAAGCTGTCAATAATATCCTCCTTGTATTTTCTTTGAATATCCTTCCATACCTTGAAATATTCATCTGTTACATTCTCAGGAATCACTCTGTTTACAACCACAGCATCTACATTGAAGTCATAGATGTTCAGATAAGTGAAGCTGCGCTGCGCTTCCTTTATAACCATTTTTTCAGGATTAACTACAATTCTTATACTTGTGACATCCCTGTCGGTGAATATTTTCTTCATCTCGTCCAGTTGATAATACATGTTGTCAATCTCATCAAGAACCTGTCCTGAAGGCATCGGTATTTTCAGGATGGATTCTGCAATAGGACCTGCAACCTTGATAGCTTTTTTCTTGAGGGGGAAAAGCTTCTCCATCCACCACCTGAGCATTTCGGGGAAGCTCAGTAAGGCAAGGGTTTCTCCGGTCGGTGCACAGTCAATAATTATAACTTCAAACCTGCCTTCCTTGTAGTATTTCAATATTCTGAGAAGACTTAGCAAGTCTTCCATTCCGGGGAAAACAGTCAGCTCCTGCGTAGTAATATCCTTTACAGCCTTGGCAGTGAAAAGCTCAGTAAAGTATTTCTGGACCTTTCCCCAGCCTTCTTCCACTTCATGTATCGCATCTATTTCCTGGGCCCAAAGGTTTTTCCTGAGCTCCACCGGTTCATTGGAAAGCTTCATATCAAAAGAGTCTCCAAGGCTGTGTGCAGGGTCTGTACTTAACACAAGAGTCTTCTTTCCCTGTTCCGCAATTTTCACTGCAGTCGCAGCAGCTATGCTTGTTTTTCCTACTCCACCTTTTCCGGTATATAAAATAATTCTCATGCTGCATCCTCCTTAATTTCTATATATTATTTCCCTTTACGAATACTACGACATCCGAAGTATTGAATTTTTAAAACGCCCATTTTGATGGGCGGTTATTCAATATTTATTTTTTTGATAATATCTCCACTCTGATCATCGGGTATTTTAGCCTGCAGCTTCTTTTGCATGTTGTTCATTATCTTGAAAACGATATTCGTCAAAAACCGCTCTTCCTCTTCTGTAAGATCATCAACGGCCATATTAATGTAGCTGAGCATCATATCCTTAAGCTTGTCAACCAGCTTCGATCCTTCCTCCGTGAGTGTCAGTACCACAATTCTCCTGTCAGTCTCACTTCGCCCCCTTTTAATATATCCACTCTTTACAAGTCTGTCGACTATCCCTGTCGCAGTACTCATAGGAGAGTTTATGTAATCCACCAGCTCAGTCATTGTGGTTTCTTTTCTTTTACCAAGATACAGCAGGGTGAAAAGCTCCGATTTGGAGAACTTTAGATCAAGATCAATCCATTCTCCCGGAAAGAAAATCTTTTTGATATTATCTATTAATAATTCCACAATATCCTCTGATTCAAACATTGTTTCATCCTCCAAATATTTCGCATCTCGAAATATCTTAATATTATATTATTCCTTTCTATTAATTTTGTCAATATAATTAATTGAAATTTATATGACTTTTGCAGTATACTACCTGATAACGTTTAAAACCCATAGCATTTAAGGCAATGAATGTACGTAATGTTTCTTCCCGCAAGGGCCAATGACAAATTTTTCCCGGAGGTAGATCAAATCGGGACCAAATCGCTCTTCCAGTTCCTTCCGGAATTCGTACAATATCTCCATAATGTACATGTCATGAATGATGACCTCAGTAATAGGCATAACCAATCCCGGATGCATTGTCCATGCAGCAAGGCTGTCATTACCGAGAGAAGTCATTCCTGCCACTACCTCCTTGTCATCTACACTGAATACAACCCATCGCCCGCCATATTCGGAAGTAATATGTTCGCTCATATCATGCTGATACACCTTTGCAAAATCAAAGTCCAGCTCACCATAGCATACAATAAGAACCTCTATGCCTCTTTGGGAAGCTTGCCGCAAAATATCTTCAAGCTCTTCAGCATCTTCTTTCCATACTTCAAGCAATACACGGTATTTTGCACCCTTGATTCCTTCCTTCACTCGGTTTAATATAGCTTCATGTCCTGAGATATTCCAAATGTTTTCTCGATTTTGAGAAGATAGTGTATATTGTTCCAACGCTTCCTGCGCAATCTCAAATATTTTCTCTGCTTTGCGCTTTCTCTGTGCAATCAACTCATTGGTAGGCAATGCTGAGTAAAGTGGAGTACTTTCATGACTTATAATAATATCTCCCCGGCTGACCATGCCACCAAGCACTTCATAAATTTTTGAGCGTGGTACACCCGAGTTCAGCGATACTGCGTAGCCCGAAAGAGGTGATTTTCCCAGTAATGCAAGGTATGCTTTCGCCTCATATTCCGTAAAGTTTAAATCCTGCAGAACTCCCAATATCTCCGGTTTCATGTTCATCCTCCTTGGAAGAATCAATTTTTATCAGTATACCATTTTTCCCTTGACAGGAACAGCTAAAAAACTTATTATATCAATAGATGCTACTATAGTAGCTACTATTGATATAATTATAATTTGTAAAGATGTTAATTACAAGAAGAATTCATTTCGAGTACATCTTGAATTAATCATATTAATCTTAATTATCATAAACAGGAGGTATGAACATGCTTGAACAATACGAACAGAAAAATCAACAGGCTTTCAAAACAGTGCTACCCGAAACTCCAAACCGCTGTGTTATTATTATGGACAAAACATTGAACGGAGGGCATTTGGCTAATGCAATTGCCGTTATTGCCCTTACAGTAGGTCAGAGACATCCGGTACTTGTCGGTGAGCCTTTGGCGGATGCTTCAGGCTTTAGCCATCCGGGGCTGATTCCTACCGGCATACCGATGCTGTGCGCATCCCAGGCTGGGCTGGTAAAAATTCGCCGGGAAGCTCTGGATAACGGTTGTGATGTGGTTGATTTTCCAATACAGGGACAACAGACAAAAAGTTATTCTGAGTTTATTGAAATGACTGAGCACATCAGGCCTGAAGACATGAAATATACAGGGATAGCTCTGATAGGGCAGAAAAAAACGATAGGCAGGATAGTAAGGAACCTTGAACTGCTGAGGTAATAAAAGCTAATAAACCATCCTGTATACAGAATGGTTTATTATTAGTTGAAATACAGACTCTCCTTCTTATATGACAAGTAATTTACACACTCTCACATTACTGCCGTAAATATTTCACTACTGCTTCGGCGATGCACTTTGCCAGCCCGGTCTGCTCCTTCTCATCGGTCAGCCACTCAAATTCATTGGGATTTGGTACAAAGCCGCATTCGATCAGTATCGAGGGAGTCCATGTACCTCTTGTTACGTAGAAATTTCTGTTATGCAGGCCTTTATTTTTCCGTTTCAGAGCTTCCAGTACATTGTTGAACACAGTATCAGCCAGCGGCTTTGAAAGCTTTTCACGGTAGAACAGGGAAAAGCCGTCTACCTTGGAGATGTCAACATTATCCTCCATAGCATTGGCATGAATGGATATGAACATATCAGGCTTTGCATTCCTTGAAGCCGCAAGACGCTCATCAAGAGATACATTTATATCCTCCGTCCTTGTCATGAGAACTCTCGCCCCAAGCTTTTCCAATTCCGCCTGCAGTTTGAAGGCAACATTCAGATTTATAGTCTTTTCAGCATATATCAATCCAAGAGGTCCGGTTGCCCCGGAATCACTGCCCCCATGACCGGGGTCAAGCATTATTGTTATTCCGGAAAGAGGCTCATTTCCGTCATTGGCTTTTACAGGCTTCTTGATATTCAATGCCAGACCTGTGGGGGTCTTTTGCACATAATAACCGCTGATACTTTGATTTTCCTTTAGTGTCAGAACATATTGGGTCCTGTCTCCATCCTTCGAAACAATAACGGAAGAAAAAGGTGAGTTCTCAGGCAATACCGGTGCAACATCCGTGGAAACAGCCGCAAGCGTAAGACTCAGTGAGACGCCTTCATAATCTGCAATTGCTGCAATCGGATCCGTTACCGTAAGGTTCAGGGTATCCCACCACTCTCCCGTTACGTAACCGGCGCTCCTCACTATGGGGCTGAATTTGGTTTTAGAGGTATATGTGGTAATATCATTTTTATTCACCCATTGTCCAAGGGACAGCCGGACAAAATTTCCGGTCATTCCGGTAATATAATCGGTCATTCCGCTGCAAAGCTCGTAAGCTGCACCGTTTGAAGTAGTAGGTGTCTTATATGTGTTTATGACTTCCTTCTCGACCTTGGCATAAAAGGGTGAGTTTTTCATTATCACTCCTATTTTGGCAGGTGCTTTAGCGGTCTTGACAGTCCCTTTGTAATTCATTGTATAAACAGGTGCTCCCAGGTCTATATTCCGGGGGGTGCCTGTGTAGCTCGGTATGGTATATTCGTATGTATATGTTCCTGTATATAGTCCCGAAGCATTCGGCGCTGTGCCCGAAGCTTTCATTTCATAGCTGCTGTCGCCTATTTTCACTGTTACCTTTGAGCCGATAGGCGCTTTGCAGGAAAGGGTTATTTTCTCTCCCGGCCCGCGGTACTCCTGCGCCTGGGGAAAGGCTGAAGCCGAAGGAATCTCCGCCTTGTCCATTTTTGCCGGTGACGAAGCCGCAACAGTCCTGTTTATTACACGTGTCGCAGAAGATCCCTCCTGAGAAAGCGTAAAGGTATTAGCACCTTTAACCAGAGGTACCAATACTCCGAAGTATCCCTTGGGAGAGCGGTTTTCCACCGGCTTGCCGTTGAGAAGCAGGGGCTTGCTTGGGTCGGAGGAACCATTAAGATAAAATTTATCAAAGCTTGTTTTTATATCCGCCGAAGGTCGTGAAATGCTGACCGGAATATCGGCCGGTACAGTGACGGGTATGCCGTCCTTCTTTTGATACGCCGCTTTAATAGCCGCACTTAATGCCGGATTATTCGTCAGGGATCTGTTGCTGAAGAAAATGCTTCCTTTGACTTCAGGATTTTCTGAATTCAGTTGAAGCTGCCTTTCAATCTCAGCAACACCATACCATGGGCTTGATGGTCCGACCTCTAAACAGCGGTATGCCGCTTGTCCGATATACAAGTCCACACCCGTGCCGGATACAGCATCACTCCACCAGTCCAACAGTTTACTGTAATCCGCGATTGCATATCCAATATTCCAATATATCTGTGGAGCAATATAATCCAGCAAGCCTTCCTTTACCCATTTTCTGGTATCCGCATACTGATCATAATAGGATTGCATCCCGTTTGTATCACTTCCAAGTGCATTGGATTTTTTATTCGCCCAAATCCCAAAGGGACTTATTCCAAAACGGACATCTTCACGAGCTGCCTTTATAGCTTTTGACAAATCGCTTATAAGCATATTCACATTCGCCCTGCGCCAGTCATCTATATTCTTGTATGTCTTCCCGTATTTGTCAAAAGCTGCTTTATCATTGAAATCCTTACCTGGGTAAAAATAATCATCAAAATGAATTCCGTCTATATCATAATTATCAACAATTTCAAGCACTCCTTTGATGACCAGCTCTCTGACCTCAGGAAGCCCGGGATTATAGTAAAGGTTTCCGTCGGAATGCTTCACTACCCATTCAGGCTTCAATCTGGCGGGATTTGAAGCATCCAGGGAATTAAAATCGTGTTTGGGTTCACCGGCTTTCTTTTTAGTGATCCTATACGGGTTGATCCATGCATGCAGTTCAATTCCACGCTTATGAGCTTCTGATATCCAGAATTCCAGAGGATCAAAGTCATTGCCGGGCTTAAGCCCCTGGCTTCCGGTCAAATACTTTGACCAGGGAAAGATTTTCGATTTGTACAATGCATCTGAAGTAGGACGAACCTGAAGAAAAACAGAGTTAAAGCCCATGTCCTCCGCATTATCCAAAATTTTCAGAGCTTCAATTTTCAATGTTTCAGGATCAACGGTTGGCTTCGAAGGGTAGTCGATGTTAATCACAGTAGCAACCCATACTCCCCGAAGCTCCTCCTTCTCCAAAGGATCAGGGGCAGCAGCGGCTGTCAATGACGGTAGTGCAAGTGTAAGAATGATTAGAAAAATGATGCTCCTTGTAATTTGCTTCATAATTTACTCCTTATAAGGCGAATTTTAAATTATTTATGGTTTTTATGGTATTTCTACAAACATATTCAAATGCCCTGCCATTTCATCATTTCTTAATGAAACTGTAATAAACCCGTAAAATAACTCTCAATAATTCGGATGTTTTAAGGGTAAACAATTTTATTGACAACATTATAGTATTATTATAAATTGATTATATAGAGTGAGTACTCGCTCTATATAATCAGTCATATTATATAGTAGGTTGAAATATCGCTAAAATCTCAAGTATGAAAGGGGGAATTTCAATGAAAGACCAGTTGACTATGTCCTGCATCAATCTTTATGCGGTGCTTCAGAACATGGAAAACCTGGTAGAACTGGATCGGGACGCAAAACTACTTATAGAGAATGCAGAAATTGCAATTCAGTTCGCAGTCAGAGGTGGGCCTGCCGCACTATTATCCTTCGAAAACGGCAGGTGCAGGCTCCAAAAAGGCAAAGGCCGGAGCAATATCTCTCTGTATTTCACTTCACCGGAGCATTTGAACAAAATGTTTGGCGGAAAAGCAAATCCCATACCTCTCAAAGGGCTGACCAAAACAGGCTTCTTGAAAAATGAATTTACCAAGTTGACCGATCGGCTTACCTACTATCTCAAACCCACTGATGAACTCTTGAAAAATCCGGAATACCTAAGAATCAACACAATCCTTACAGCCAACACTGCTTTTTTTGCTCTGGCTGAGATAGGCAACAATGATGTGCTAGGTAGATTGAATGCAGGCAGAATCCCTGATGGTGACATTAATGTATCCATCCTCGGGGAAGGTCCGTCACTTCATCTGAAAGCCCGGAAAGGAAGGCTGGAAGCTGTGAAAGGAGCAAGCTCGGCACCAAGGGCAATTATGAGCTTTGCAGACATTGAGGCCGCCAACGGTATGCTGAACGGCAAGGTTGACGCCTATACCTGTATTGCATCGGGAACCATTCAAATGAAAGGCTTTTTACCGATGCTCGATCACATGAACAAGTTACTTTCCCAGGTTCCTGAATATTTGAAATAGAAGGAGGGATTTAACAATGAACACCTACAGCTATGAGAAGAACCAGGAGCAGTTCATGCGTGCCTTAAAGGTCATTCCGACGGGTATATACGGACATCTGGGCCCTGTTGAAGGCTGCTTCATACCAACCAGTGCATATCCATTCTTTTCCCAGCGTGCCAACGGTGCATATTTCTGGGATGTAGACGGAAACCGCTTTATAGATTATATGTGTGCTTATGGCCCCAACATCCTGGGCTATAATGACGAGGATGTGGATGCTGCCGCGGCAGAGCAGGCAAAAGCCGGCAACTGTACTACCGCTCCCTCCTCAATTGTAATAGATCTGGCCGAGCTTATGGTTGATACTGTTGCTATGGCGGATTGGACCTTCTTTGCAAAGAACGGCGGTGACGTAACAAGCTTTGCATTGATGGTTGCAAAAGCTGCCACCGGAAGGAAAAAAACCATTCTGGTAAAGGGCAATTATCACGGTGTTGCACCCTGGACTCAGAAGCTGGGCTATCCGGGCATTGCAGCGGAAGATGTGTCCAACAACTTCTATGTTGACTGGAATAACTATGATCAGGTGGAAAATATAGTAAAGGAACATCCCGGTGAAATTGCCTGTTTTATGTCTACACCATATTATCATCCGGTATTTGCTGATAATGAGCTGCCCGCACCCGGTTACTGGCAGAAGATCAGAAAGCTCTGTACAGACAATGGCATTGTATTGGCCATTGATGATGTGCGCTGCGGCTTCCGCCTTGATATGGCAGGTTCAGACCACTATTTCGGCTTCAAGGCCGACCTTATGTGCTTCTGCAAAGCCATAGCCAATGGCTGGAATGTGTCCGCCCTTTGCGGGACAGACGCACTGCGTGATGCCGTCAGCTCAATAATGTATACCGGCAGCTACTGGCTGTCTGCAGTACCCTTTGCGGCAGGGATTGCTTGTATAAAAAAGCTGAAGGAGCTTAATGCCCCCCAAATGCTCATCAAAAATGGCAGAAAACTGACGGAAGGCTTGGTGGACACAGCGAAAAACCATGGCTATAAGCTTACCGTAACAGGCGTACCCTCCATGTGGTATATGAGACTTACGGAGGATGATTCACTGATGCTGCACCAGGAATGGGTTGCCGAATGTGTAAAAAGAGGAGCTTTTTTCACAAACCATCACAATTTATTCATGTGCTGTGCCATTACTGATGAGGATATCAGTCATACTCTGGATATAGCCGATGAGGCCTTCAAGGTTCTGAGAAAAAGACCTCCAACTACGATTAATTCAGTTATATAGGTTGCAAGAAAGAAGTTTCAAGGAAGTATTTTGCAACCTATGAAATCAAGGAATATGCTTTTGCAATATTTGAATTTCATAGTAAGATGTTTATTGCAAAACATATAGATAAGGAAGGTGATCACTATGGTAATCAATAATCAGGAATTACTTCTTCTTGAGGATAAAGCCCATGAGCTTAGAAACCTTTGCGTCGATACTGTAATGTGGGCGGGAGCCGGACATATAGGAGGAGCCTTAAGCTCAATGGATATATTCACCATATTATATTATAAATATCTGAAAATTGACCCCAAGAGACCGGATTGGCCGGACAGGGACAGGTTCATACTGAGCAAGGGCCATGTAGGAGTCGGCTATGCTCCTGTCCTTGCAGACAAAGGCTATTTTGACAAGGAGCTTCTGAAGGAGTATAACCATACCGGTTCCTCCCTCGGTATGCATCTTGACTCGGCAAAGGTGCCGGGAGTGGATGCATCTACAGGCTCTCTGGGACACGGACTTCCAATGGCCATCGGAATGGCTCTGGCAGCCCGTCTTCAGAACAAACAGTACACTACCTACTGCCTGCTGGGAGACGGTGAATGTGATGAAGGCTCCGTATGGGAAGCTGCAATGTCTGCATCACATTTTAATGTTACAAATCTTGTAACAATTATTGACCGCAACAAATGCATGATTGACGGCCCCACTGAAGATGTTATGAAGCTTGAACCCTTTGCAGACAAATGGAGAGCTTTCGGCTTTATAGTAAAGGAGGTTGACGGACACAGCTTCACACAATTGTCTGAAGCTATTGATTATGCCTTGGCTGAGAAGTCAGCTCCTGTTGCTATAATTGCAAATACTGTTAAGGGCTGCGGAATTGATTTTATGGAGGGCGATTACAGGTGGCACTACGGCGGTCTTGACAGTGAAAAGATAGAGCAGTGCAGGGAAAGCCTCGGGAGATACTATGAAAAAAGGTGTAAGGAGGTGTAGGATATGGGCGGAATGACATATACAATGATTGAAACCTCAAGCCTGTCAACTGCTGAATTATATGGGCAGGTACTCTGTGATCTGGCTGAAATACACCCTGATATAGTAGGTCTTTCAGCCGACCTGGCAAAGTCTACAAAGATAGGTATGTTCGGTGATAAGTATCCCCACCGTTTCTTCAATGTAGGCATTGCGGAGCAAAATATGTTCGGAATAGCTGCAGGTATGGCAAAATCCGGTCTGGTGCCCTTCGCCTCTACCTTTGCAATATTCACTTCAATGCGTGGGTTGGATCAGGTGCATACGGACATATGCTATCAGAATCTCAATGTAAAAATGATCGGCACACACGCAGGCTTGTCCTTCGGTCAAGCGGGCTCCACCCATCACTGCACCGAAGATATTTCAATAATGAGAACAATGGCAAACTGCAAGGTAATTGTCCCGGCAGACGGAATGGAAACAGCCAATGCCGTCCAGGCCGCCTATGAAACCCCGGGCCCTGTATATATAAGGATAAACAGAGGCTTTGACCAGCGGCTTTATCCAAATACCGGCTATGGCTTCGAAATAGGAAAAGCCGTGGAGCTTACCGAAGGAACCGATGTAACCGTTATAGCCTGCGGATCATGTGTTTTTCAAGCTGTGGAAGCAGCCAAGATACTTGATTCGGTTGATGGAATAAAGGTAATGGTACTTGATATGCATACTATAAAACCGATAGACAGGGAGGCTGTACTTAAAGCAGTCCATGAAACCAGAAGAATAATAACCGTAGAAGACCACAGCATTATAGGAGGCTTGGGGAGCGCTGTAGCGGAAGTCATGGCGGAAAGCGGAAAGGCCTGTGCATTTATGAGGCTCGGCATTCCCGACATATTCTCTATAATCGGACTTCATGAGGATCTTATGGCCCACTACAAGATAGACACCAATGGAATCGTAGAAAATGTAAGGTCTTTGATGGGAAGGGATTTTGAAGCTGATGAAAACTGGGATGATGAGGTGTAATTATGGCGACTGTTGAAGAATTATATGCCAGTAGAATAATACTTAATGCAGTACTCCCTCTTGTCAAGGTTGTAGTAGAGAGCAAGGCTGACCTGTCAACGCAGTTTGCAGGCAAAACTGCCAAAATACAAATCAGTGCAAAGGATCCTGAGGGAAAGGTTGCTACACACTATGACATACAGGACGGCCTATGGACTGTCTGCAAGGGTGTGACAGAGCAGCCTGAACTGGAGCTGGAGTTCCCCAGCATTACAGCTATGAATGGTTTTTTTGCAGGAAAAAGCAAGAAGCTTCCAAAAATAAAAGGCTGGTATCGGATAGGATTTCTAATTGGAACCTTAAAGGCACTTCTGTCAATGGGTAATCTGTTAGGCTCAAAACAACCTCCGTCTAATGCCGGGGATAAAGAGCTTATGGTAAAGCTGTTATTCTATCTTCTCTCCTCCGGTATCAGCCAGCTTAACAAGGCGGAGCATCCCGAAGTATCAAAGTGGGCAAAGCGAAGCCCTGACAGAGTATATGCCTGGGCAGTTACCGGCAAGCCTGAGCTGTCGGCTTATATCAGAGTAAAAGCCGGCAACTCGAAGGCAGCCAGAGGTGAGTATACCCGTTCCAAACCATTCTTCACCATGCGTTTCGACTCCATTGACAGTGCCCTGGGGATCCTTCTTCAGACGGATAATATGATTGAAGCTACTGCAAAAGGCAGGCTTACTATGGAAGGGGGACCTGAATACGGTGCCCAATTGGGCGAATTTATGATGATAGTAGGTTCTTATGTATCTTAAATAAATGTTGTGCTTATTGACACTATGAAAGATTGGCAATTTGTTGTGTTGATAAGCACTGGGAGGCTTGTTTATGGGCAACATATATCAGAAGCAATTGAAAGAATTGCTGGACGGCTTGGGAGACTGGTTCAATGAACCCTCAAAGCTTCTTGACGGCAGAATGTCAAAAAACCTTTATCCCTACCGGAAGCTCTTTGAACCTATTCAAATAAACGGGATAGAAATCAAGAACAGGATTGTAATGGGCCCAATGGGGAATGCCGGTATGGCTGATGAGACCGGGAGGCCGGGTACAAAGATGATACAGTATTTCCTGGAAAGGGCTAAAGGAGGTGCCGGACTTATAACAAGCGGCATGACCCCGGGAAGCTGGGATGATGATCCTGTCTATGAAGACCTGGACAACACCGGTATTTTCCCCAGGCTTGACAAGCACAGGACTGTGTATTCCGGCTGGAAGTCAATAGTAGAAGGCTGTCACGGGTGCGGTGCCAGATTTTTCATACAGCTGGCCCCCGGAATGGGGAGGGTAGGAAGCCCTGAATGTCTTACCAAAAAATTCAGGCTCCCTAT
>LOES01000212.1 GCA_001515955.1 Clostridia bacterium BRH_c25
GCACCGGATACTGTGATTAAAGCGCTTGAGGAACTAGGCTCTACTGCTGATAAAGCGGTGTATGTAGGTGATTCGGAAGTAGATGTTAAAACAGCTAAAAATTCTGGAATCATGTGTGTGGGTGTAACCTGGGGATTCAGAGACAGAGAGGTTCTGGAGCAGGAAGGTGCGGATTATATTATAGATAGGCCGCAGGAATTACTGGAAATACTGACTATTTCATAAACAGATAAAAGAAAAGCAAAATAATGCTGAAAGGGTGAATTTATGGAAAGGACATTGGTCATTATCAAACCAGATGCTATGGAAAGGAGATTACTGGGTGAAATAATTTCTTTTTATGAGAAAAAGGGACTGCACATATCCTCTATAAAGATTGTCAAGCCTTCCATTGAGATTGCAAAGAACCATTATTACGAGCATAAAGATAAGCCATTCTTTGATGAGCTTATTAGTTACATTACAAGAGGAGAAGTTTGCGTTTTGATTATTGAAGGAGACAATGTCATAAGAATACTTAGGAAAATCAATGGGGCAACTGATCCAATGGATGCAGATATGGGTACTATAAGAGGCAAATATGCAGTATCAAAAACTGAAAATACCGTTCATTCTTCAGATAGTGTGGAAAGTGCTGAGCAAGAGATACAGATATGGTTTCCAGAGATATGAGCATGGAGTCTTGCCAAGGATATATATGAAAAAAGGAGAAGGATTGATGATAAGACTTGCTACAATACAAGATGCGGAGCAAATTTGCGAGATATACTCTCCTTACATTCAAACTACCAGCATTTCTTTTGAGACAATCGTACCTTCCAAAGAAGAAATGGAGAGAAGAATTGAGAATGTATCAGTAAATAATCCATGGATTGTTTTTGAGGAGGGAAAATATATTTTAGGCTATGCATATGCTTCCAAGCATCGTGAACGCGCTGCTTATAAGTGGTCGGTTGACTCTTCTGTCTATTTAAGACAGGATTACAGAGGCAAAGGAATTGGCAAGGTGTTGTATACTGCGCTATTGTCTATCCTAAAGCTCCAGGGGTATTACAACATTTATGCGGGGATTTGTTTGCCTAATGAAGCAAGTGTAGGAATCCACGAGTATTTTGGTTTTAAAAAAATCGCCCACTACAATAATGTAGGATATAAATTTGGACAATGGCATGATGTAGGGTGGTGGGAGCTCCCTCTTAAGCAGCATTTGCCTGAGCCGGAGGAGCCTCTTCCCTTGAGCAGCATCAGCAAGGATGCAATATTTGCTATTATAAGAAAGCAATGATAAAGAATGCTAATATCTGTGCTGCACAGATTTAACCCCACACATGAAACACTTTAATAAAACTGCAGAAAAAAAATAAACAGGTATTGAATATATATGTTTCCATGAAATTAGAATATATAGCTTTGCCCAAACAAGGATAGGTTCGAACCAGTCTTCATATCTTGCCTGAAACAACAGCTTTTCGTATTTAACAATTAATTTCAGATGTTTATCCAAAACTTTATTCTCCTTGCTTTAAATAATGGTCTTGAATTATATTCTTTAGGCTGCTATTAAAAAGTATTTCTATAGTTATTGTTATCATTATAAGTTATTTTATTTTATTGGTTTGTCAGTTGTAACAATCTGCCTGTTGTTATCGGGGCGATATTCTGTTGTTTGCTATAGTGTGGATGTGTGGTAAAATAAGGTAGGGTCTAGTGGAGGTGAAATATGAAAATAACAGTCCTTGCAGACAATAATACAATCATAGACCGGTATTTCCTTGGTGAACCGGGGGTGTCTTTTTTTATTGAAGAATGTGGCAGGAACGTAATATTTGATGTGGGATATTCTGATGTCTTTATCCGGAATGCACAGCGGTTGAATATCAATATGTATGATATAGACTTTGTTGCAATATCGCATGGACATATAGATCACACCTGGGGACTTGCGCCGTTGATAAGCTTATACAGTGAAGCTTTAATTGAAAAGCTGAGCTTCAAAAAGCCTGTGCTTATAGCTCATGAAGAAGCATTTTCAAGTAAATATTATGAAAACGAAGTAATTGGGTCTATAGTTACAGAAAAAACATTAAGAGATTATTTCAAAGTAAATTTGCGGGTAAAGCCTTTTTGGATTACGGAAAAACTGGTCTTTTTAGGCGAAATCGAGAGAACAAATAACTTTGAGAATAAAAAGCCCATTGGCAGATACATGCACAAGGGCATCGAAGAGGATGATTTTTTAATTGATGATACAGCCCTTGTATATAAATCAAATAAAGGACTGGTAATTATAACAGGATGCTCACATTCCGGCATATGCAACATCATTGAATATGCGAAGAAAATTTGTAATGATAACAGAGTAGCGGATATTATAGGGGGACTTCATTTGTTGAAGCCTGATATAGAACAAATGGATTCGACAAAGAAATATATTAAGGAGACGAATGTGGAAGAGCTACATGCATGCCATTGTACCGATCTGCATTCAAAAATAGCATTGTCGGAAGTAACAGAAGTAAATGAAGTAGGCGTAGGGCTTAAATTGGAGTATGAATAAAATGAGAAAGTCAAGAATTATACTATTACTGTTTGTATTAGCGATGACAATTGGCTGCAGTAATGCAAACAAAGAATCATTAATTAATGATGCATATATATCTGCAGAAGATACAAAAGACAGCAGTCAGGCAGTTGAAAAGATTTTAACCGAAGATTTAAGCGATTATTTTACAGGGTATGAGGGATGTTTTGTTTTGTATGACAACAAGAAGGGCGAGTATTCCATATATAATAGAAATAAGAGTATAAAACAAGTACCTCCGTGTTCAACCTTTAAAATAGTTAACTCATTAATTGGCCTTGAGGCAAATGTTTTGCAGGATGGAAACACTGTTATTAAGTGGGATGGAACCAGATATGCAATTGAGGAATGGAATAAAGATCATTCATTATCTTCCGCAATATCAAATTCTGTTGTATGGTATTATCAACAGGTCGCATCAACGGTCGGGGAAGAAAGAATGCAAAGCTGGCTGGACAAAATAAACTATGGGAACAAAGACATATCCGGAGGAATAACAAAATTCTGGCTGCAATCATCATTAAAGATTTCTCCGAGAGAACAAGTTGATATGTTAAAACAAATGTATGCTTATAAATTACCTTTTTCACAGAAAAATGTTGATATAGTAAAAAAAATTATCATACTTTCAGATGAGGATGGTATTGTTTTATCTGGAAAAACCGGTTCAGGAGTAAAAGAGAATAAAGGGATCAATGGATGGTTTGTCGGTTATGTTGAGCGGGATGGCAACGTATTCTTTTTCGCCGCTAATATTGAAGCAGAAGATGGTGCAGCCGGTGTCAAAGCAAAAGAAATAGCTATGAGAATACTGAAGGATAAGAGTATTATACAGTAGCTTTAGTGCCCGTCAGTAGAGCAAAGAATTGGAGGTAGTATATGCATGATGAAACAAATTGAAATGCGCAGAAGCATAAGAAAGTATTCCGGTAAGCAGGTAGAAGATGAAAAAATAGTTCAATTACTGGAAGGGGCCAGGCTTGCTCCATCAGGCAGCAATACGCAGCCTTGGCACTTCATAGTTGTAAAATCGGAAACAACCAGACAAAAATTAGCTGAAGCTTCTCATAAACAGAAATGGATGCTGACAGCTCCGGTTTTTATAGTGTGCATAGCGGATATCGGCTGCAGGATGGAAAATAATAAAATTTCTATAGATGAGAATAGTCCGCAGCATGAGCTGAAGCAGGTTATCAGAGATACATCAATCGCAATAGAGCATATTGTCCTTGAAGCTGAGAATCAAGGCCTAAGCACATGTTGGGTTGCATGGTTCACACAGGAGGAAATAAGACCGATTCTAAATATACCCTCCGACAAATATGTAGTTTCCATTCTGACCCTCGGATATGCCGATGAAACGCCTAGGGCCCGTCCACGAAAGAGGCTTGAGGAGATAGTACATTATGAAAACTGGTAAGGCTGATATTCAAGAGGAACAATTCATGAAGCCTGGGGCAGGAGGCATAATTGAGAAGAGAGATCAAGGTCATGATACAAATATAGTATAAATTAATTAGGGGGGTATAAATTAATGAAAGCATTGGTAGTGTATGATTCTATCTTTGGTAACACTGAGAAGATAGCCCAAGCAATCGGTGATTCTCTTGGTTCTCAAGAAAGTGTTGAGATTGTACGGGTAACCGACTTAAAAACCGGACAATTGGCAGATGTGAATTTATTGATAGTAGGATCACCTACAAGAGCGTTCAAACCAACAAAGGCAATAGTTGACTTCTTGATCAAAATTCCTTTGAATGCCCTGAATGGTGTTAATGTTGTTGCTTTTGACACAAGGATTAATTCGACAGATGTAAATTCCAGATTACTTAACGGCTTTGTCCGTATATTCGGGTATGCAGCCAAGCCTATAGCAGATAAGCTCGAAAAGAAAGGTGGAAAGCTGATAATTCAGCCGGAAGGCTTCTATGTAAAAGAATCTGAAGGCCCTTTAAAGGAAGGGGAGCTTGATCGTGCCGCAGATTGGATAAAAACAGCCATATAGGTATAATATCTATATGGGATAAAGTTTAGGACGCAAAGGGGAGAATGTATTGCGGATATACATAACAAGACATGGTGAAACTGAATGGAATATTGCTGGTAAGATGCAAGGCTGGCAAAATTCCAACCTCACCGAAAAAGGAATTTTAAATGCTAAAAAACTTGGTGAGAGCCTAAAGAATATTGAATTTGACTGTCTGTATTGCAGCCCTCAGGGAAGAGCTGTAGACACTGCAAAGAATATAAGAGGGGACAAGAATACGGAAATAATAATCAAGGATTCCTTGAAGGAAATGGGCTTTGGCTGCTGGGAAGGTATTCCGCATACTGAGATAGAAGCACTCTATCCTGTACAGAAGTATAATTTTTGGAATAAACCTCACTTGTATGAGCCTGTAGACGGTGAAGACTATGGAGAACTTATTGAAAGGGTTAGAGCCGTATTTGACGAAATAACCGCCGATACATCAGCCCGGAATGTATTGATAGTCACACATGCTGCTGTTATAAAGGCCATCTATTCAATTATACGGGATATCCCCCTGGAAGATTTCTGGGGACCTCCCTACATACATGACACATGCCTGACAGTGCTGGAAATAACAGATGGAAAAATTGACTGGATTTTAGAGGCTGATACTTGTCACATGGATTAAAAACCTCTTAATATTCAACAAAGCAAATTACTTTGAAGGGAGAAAATTTATGCCAAAAACAGAAGATTTAAGGCTTGCGGTACTTATTGACGCCGAAAACGTCCCATACAAGAATATCAGGGGGATACTTGAGGAGGTTGCCAAGTATGGGACCCCTACGATAAAAAGAATTTATGGTGACTGGACAAATGCAACTTTGTCCGGCTGGAAGAATTCCTTACTGGAAAATGCGATAACGCCAATACAGCAGTATAGCTATACCACTGGGAAGAACTCCTCAGACTCAGCGCTGATCATTGATGCAATGGATATATTGTATTCTGAAAAGGTTGACGGCTTCTGTATAATATCCAGTGACAGCGACTTCACAAGGTTGGCTACCAGACTGCGTGAGGCAGGCATGAAGGTCTTTGGTATAGGAGAGAGAAAAACACCCAATGCATTTATTGTTGCCTGTGATAAATTCATATATATTGAAATTATAAATGCGCCTGTCAAGCATGACGATACAGATACTAACGGCACCCAAAAAGCAGATGTGGTTGAACAGGGACCGAAAACCAACACCGTGGACATAGGACAAGAAATAATCAATCTTATTTCTGCATCTGTAAACGATGTTGCTGATGATAACGGCTGGGCTTTCCTGGCTGATGTGGGCAATCTGATATCCAAGAAGCAGCCCGATTTTGATGCCAGGAACTATGGCTTTTCCAAGCTTACTCCCCTTGTTAAGAGTCTTAAGCGCTTCCAAATCGAAGAAAGGGAGTCAAGTAATTCAAGAATTAAGCATATATATATCCGGAATAAGATTAAATAATCATCCGGAGCATTAGATAAAGATTGTTGATGGAGGAGCTTATATGCTGGTAGAGTTAAGAGAGCTTTCTATAGAGGATGGTAAAGAAATATTCGATATGCTGAAGGAAATAGGACCTGGAGAAAACGGCTTTATGAACAGCGCCTATGGAGTAAGCCTTGATGAGTTCCCAGATTATTTAAAAGAAAATGAGGACTATTCAAAAGGTATTAATCTTCCGCCTGAATATGTGCCCCGGACCATTTATTGGCTTTACATTGATTCAAAGCCTGTAGGGATAGGAAAGCTCAGACACTGCCTAAACAACTTCTTACGCAAGCATGGGGGACATATCGGCTATTGCATAAGACCCACAGCCCGTGGCAAAGGATATGGCACCATCATTTTATATGAGCTTCTAAGGAAAGCAAAAGATAAGGCGGTTGATGAAGCTCTTATTGTATGCGATGAAGCTAATATACAATCCAGAAAGGTGATTGAAGGGAATAGCGGAGTATTGGAAGCTATAAACGAAGGTGAATGCAAGTACTGGATAAAGCTGTAGTGCACTCAAATGGCAGGGGGTTAATATGTTTAAATACAACACCTTGGAAGATACAAATATTGAAACGTTACACAAGTCATTTGTGGACGCATTCTCAGATTACCAAATAAAAATTGACTTACCACTTTGGAAGCTTCAACAAATGCTTCAGAGAAGAGGTTATGTTCCTGAGAAATCAATGGGCGTATTTAGGGATGATGCTTTGGTAGGTTTTATACTTAACGGATACCGGGAGTGGAACGGAAAACTTACAGTATACGATACAGGAACAGGCGTTCTCCCCGAGTATAGAAAGAAAGGCTTGACAACAAACATGTTCCGGAATGTTATGGAGCTGCTCAAAGCTGAGGGAGTGGAGCAGTATTTGCTGGAGGTAATCCAGCAGAATACATCAGCCTATGAGCTTTATAGAAAGCAAGGTTTTGAAATAACCAGAACCTTTACATGCTTTAAGCTGGATAAGAGTAAATATAAGTCACAAACAAACATCGAGGTAGAACATATCGACGGGTTTACAGCTGCTGAATGGGAGCAGGTGAAAACATTCCGGGATTGGAAACCATCATGGCAGAATTCTATTGAGGCTGTCTGCTCTTTGCCGGGAGAATTTATATATTCGGCAGCCCGTTCTGATAATAAAACAGTCGGTTATGGAATAATCGAAAAAAGAACAGGTGATATACCTCAATTTGGGGTAGACAGGAAGTATAGGCGTAAGGGAATTGCAGCAAGTATAATGACTGATCTGATTAATAATACTAAATCAGATAAGATTTCGGTTATTAATGTAGACGATCAATCAAAAACGTCAAAGGAGTTCTTGATTGCACTAGGATTTGAGCATTATGTTGAACAATATGAAATGGTTTTGGATATTAATGCTTAAGGAGAAACATCAGAATGAATATACAAATATTTGGGATAGATAAATGCTTTGATACCAAGAAAGCCCAGCGTTATTTCAAAGAGCGCAATATAAAATTCCAATACATTGACTTGACAGTAAAGAGCCTCAGTAAGAGAGAACTGGATAGTGTTGAGTCTGCCGTAGGTCTGACAAATCTCATAAACAAGAGCTCAAGGGATTATGACAGGCTGAATCTCGGCAAGATAAACAGCAGTACCATAAAGAAGGAAATACTGCTTGAAAATCCCAAGCTGTATGTTACGCCTATTGTTCGGAATGGAAAGCAGGCTACTGTGGGATACGTGCCTGATGTCTGGAAAGCATGGGAATAAGGGAAGAGTATGTCAAAGTTAAAGAAGCTTTATGTTTCTATAATTCTATTTATAATACTAGCCTTGAGCATCTGGTATTTAACACTTGATTTTTCAAGGTTCTTTAGTCGGAATTACAGCTATGACATTTATCCAAGTGCTATGTTGAAGCGAATAAATGCAATTCTTGCTGTTTTTATTGCCTGGGCTGTTGATAAGGACGGGCTAAGCTTAAGAGACAGCAGAAGGATGAAAGCAGCTTTTATCTTTATCATTTTGGGAGAGGCTGCTTTTGCTATAGGAGAGAGAGCAATTGGCGTAGGAATTTTCACTGTTTGCCAAACCCTGCTGATTGTTAGAAATAGTACAGGCTTAAAATACAAACTGAAGCATGCAAGTCATATACAAAAGAAGAGGCTAATAATATCAGGCTTTATTTTAATGCTCATTCTTGCAGTGTTCTCATTTATGTTCGCCTCTTTAATCAAGCTTTGCAGTGCATTCATAGCAGCATACCTGTATGGTATAGTACTGAGTATATCCCTATGGGCAGGCTTGGCCGCCAACACACTCGAGTTGCTTCCCAAAAGGAACTCAGTAATGGTGGCTGTGGGAATGATATGCTTTTATTGCTGTGATGTACTGGTAGGGCTTGATGCTGTGATGGAGGCAGGACTCCCATGGTTATGGGCAAACAGCTTGATCTGGATATTTTATATACCGGCTCTTGTACTGCTTGCGCTAAGCTGCTACAGATATAATAATATATAATAGTATTGACACGGGAACAAATGTTCTGCATTATACATTTCGCGAAAAACATTTTAAATTTTCATTCAAATTTCGCGTAAATGTTTCCTTAGTTGTTATTGAATTCGCACTATACCCTATAGGAATACTTTTGTGCGTTCAATATACTATTACCAAGAAATGAAAATTGAGGTATAAATATTAATGGATGCAATAATAATCACAAAACAGCAGGCACGTCAATTCATTCTAGCCTATCATGGCTTGTCGGGCAAACGTATGTTCTCCGGAAAACAAGGCATATCTGAATTTATCGGCAAGGCAGGTTGCATTCAGTTTGACCCGTTGAACATAGTGGGACATAATCATGAACTGGTATTGCAATCAAGGATCAAGGGCTTTAAGCCCAAGATGCTTCAAGAGCTGCTGTATAAAGAACGGAAGCTTATAGACGGCTGGGACAAGAATATGTCTATATACTGCACAGCGGATTGGCCTTACTTCAAGAGATTGAGGGAAGCAGCCAAACAGAGGCTGGGGAACAGTAATAAGCCAATCAATAATGTATTGGCACAGATACGCAGGGAAATTGAAGAGAGGGGCCCCGTATCTTCAACAGATCTGGACTATACGGAGCTGGTGGATTGGTCCTGGGCACCCACCAAAATTTCCCGTGCGGCATTGGAAAGCATGTATTTCTGGGGAGAGTTAATAATTCATCATAAGGCATATACACGCAGGATATATGATTTTGCCAGCCGCAACCTGCCGGAGGAACTGTTGTTCGCTTCCGATCCGAATATTACCGACAGTCAGTATTTTGCATGGTATGTACTGCGGCGAATAGGCGGAATCGGCATGCTCTGGAATAAAGCAGGGGATGCCTGGCTTGGAATAGATGGATTAAAAAGCAAGGAGCGCAATGAAGCTTTTGAACTGCTGCTTGAAGCCGGTAA
>LOES01000213.1 GCA_001515955.1 Clostridia bacterium BRH_c25
TTCTGGGCAGGGCTATAGACATGAGGATACCAAAGGTCGCCTGTATATGGTGTGCCAGGTGTTGTTCCCCATGCCCAAGTAGGGTCGGTGCTTAGAATGGTGTTGGCATCAACAAAAGTTTTGTCTTGGATAACAAGGGGAATGCCAAGCCCGGGAAGGATTTTTTCCAGTCCGGGATTTACTCCGGTTTCGTTGGTGCCGTTGATAAGATCTTGTTCCACCCGGTCTGTCAGCAGATAAGCTGCGGCTTCTCCGACATAAACGTTAAGACGGGTGATGCCGTATGTGTGGTCATGGTAAAACATTAACCTTGCACTCTGTGCATTAGTATAGTACAGGGTCATTACTCCATCCCGGGGGTTGTCTACCTCATCCATATCAGGAACATTAACTACACTGACACCCTGGGGATAAGGAGTATCTTCTCCTGCGGGGGTAATCCACTGATGAGGCGTCCCATCACTTATCCACACGGAATTATTGCCATGGAGGTGGATGGTTGACCGGTTTTGCATATAATTCATAGGCATTGCATCATGCCCCATTGGTCCGTGTCCTGCGCCCATAACGGTTGTATCCACGGGAATGAAGAGGTCGCCTCCGGCTCTGGTAGGAAGAAGATTGTAGAACTTGATACGAACCGGTATATCACGGGTGGCAATAATAGCAGGTCCCATATAATGGGGTGAATCCACAGCATAAGCCTGAGTACCATCACCTTTCAAGATCGGTACACCGTTATGGGTCAAAGTAATATGAGTACCGGGGACAACCGGTGTAGATAACTGAACATAGCCCCGGAGCCTGGTGGGCGACAGATCTGAGTGCATCTGCTCTCTAAACTCGACTACGGCAATTTCGTAATAATCAGAACCCGGATATGTGGTTTTATCTGGGACAGCAACCGGGATGTACTGTCCAAGAGCGTTTGTGCTGCCAGGTCCCAGCCCTGGAAGTTTATCTACAAATTTCCTTAGTGGCGGGCTATAAGCCCAGTTGGCGGTACCAAAATAGTCCGGAATAAGATATCCGGTATCCGGATCGACAACTAAAGACGACTGAGCAATAGATTTGATAGGCTGCATTTTTTATCCTCCTTTATTCTTACAGCAGAGTTATAACAAGTTTGAAGATAGTAAGGGTATATACCTTTAGAACATACTGTTCATATACATGCTTAGCCTAGTTTATTATATTCATCATGTATACTAATGGTGTCACCTGTATACAAGTTGAATACTTATATGGAGAGAAAAAACAAGTTTTAAAGGTCTTATTGCTTGCAATTTGCTTGAATGGTAAGCAATTTCAGAGCACTAATCGTCTAAAAAATCACTTATACTGGCAACTGTATCTGATATATACCTTGCCGCCAAGGCCCTACCAGGTTCAAGCGGCATCTTTTTTGTATCCTCAAGGCATGTGGAATCCATAGTCCTGTTGCAAAGGTGGAATGCTTGATAAATAACGGTTTTGAAGGATTTCAGATGAAAACATATTTTGGCGTGAGAGGATGACTTTCACGTCTTTTCCTTTGTTGAATAAAAATGGACTTGACCATTTTGAATAGATGATGAAGGTACATAAATGAAAAATGTCAGGATTATTCCGGCAATACCTAAAGAAAATAAAAAGCTTAAGGTTGCCGTCTACTGTGGGGTCAGCACATTTGGACCGGCGCGGCTGCGCAGTCTGGAGCTTCAAGTTAGAACTTATACGAAGATGATACGGAGCCATCCCAACTGGCTTTTTGCCGGTGAGTTCTTTGATGTCGAAAGCGGGCTGCGTCGAAGCGGCAGGACTGGACTGGATAAAATGCTCAGAAAAGCTGTGAAAGGTAAAATCAATTATATCATTACCAAGTCAATCAGCAGGGTGTCAAGAGATACTCTGGAGATGTGTAACGAGAATTGATAGTGGAAAGGAGACACCAAAAGGGTACAACATCTTTTTTGTACACCCTCAACGGAACTCGTTTTCGGCTATTTACATAAATACAATAGTTGCGGCAGCTTAGATTTGGGCAGTATGCCCATATCCCGTGCATGGATAAGCGGCGAAATATGGGATTGATCTACCGCAAGTCGGCGCAACCTAAACAGTACCGACTTACTTATACGGACAACTTGCGACAAAATTCTCAACTTGTATTGACAAATTGGTTGTTTGTGTTATAATCTTAATAAAGCAAAAAATCAGTATACTAAAAAAGACGGGGTTACTTTATGGATGAATATAAATATCTTGGTATAGTTAACTGGGCGAAGGAAGTAATCAGAGAGAAGCATCTATCCGCCGGAGACAAGTTCTTCTCGGAGACTGAGTTGTGCGGCATTCACAAGGTGAGCCGACAAACAGTCAGGCAGGCCCTTGCCTATATGGAAAGGCAGGGAATCCTGAGCCGCAAGCAGGGCAGCGGGACATTTATCCAGAGCTCTAACGCGATGTCTGCCGAGAAGAATAGCAATTTGGTGGGTATTGTGTCAACATATTTCAGTGATTATATATTTCCGAGCATTGTTACGGGCATTGAGCGCGTCCTGACGGATAATAACGTGTCAATGCAACTGATGACTACGTCCAATCAGGTCGCTGAAGAAGCGCGCGCGCTTGAGAAAATGCTGGCGCAAAATGTCGGCGGACTTATTGTAGAGCCTTCCAAGAGCGCTCTGCCAAACCCGAATATGGCTCTTTATAACGAAATTCGAGCAAGAGATATCCCATTAGTATTTTTCAACGCGAAATATTCGTGGTCTGGTAATACCTTGGTAGCGATGGACGATTATGCCGCCGGACAAATCGCGACTGAGCACCTTATATCACTCGGACACAGGAAAATCACAGGGATTTTCGTCTTTGACAATATGCAGGGGCATAAAAGGTATCAAGGCTTTATGAACAGTCTTATTGAACATAACATACCCATGCCTGAGAAAAGAGTTTTGTGGTTCCCGGCAGCCGAACAGTCCGCCTTGTTTGCAAATTCCGGTGCCGGACTTTCGTCACTTCTGGACGACAGCACGGCGGTAGTTTGTTATAACGACAGCTTAGCGGTCAAACTGTTGGGGTTTTGCAAGCATCAGGGTCGCAATATTCCCGGCGATTTATCCGTAGTGGGTATTGACGACTCAAATTTGGCCAGAATATGCGAAATACCGCTTACATCTGTCCAACATCCGAAGCAGCAACTCGGTGAAACCGCCGCTACTATCCTGCTTGAGCAGATGTCTAATCCCTCATTTAAGGCAAAGGACACGCTATTCCTCCCAAAGCTGATCAAAAGAGCTTCCTCTGCTCCCATTGCGCTGCAGGACTGGAAACCGTCAGAGGTGATAGAATAAATGGACAATTCGGACTTGCATGAAAGTGTAATACTTAGCGGCTCGGTAATGGCCGACGCGCATGTCTCGGATATCAACTGGATAGACAAATCTGAGATTGAGACTTTCTTGCACAGCGGTACTTCGGGTGGAGCGAAGCGTGTGATAGAGGGCTTGTTTACCCGTATTGGTAATGAGCAGCTTAAGTCCGCCCTGCTTCGGCTCTACATAGTCACCGACATTTATCTCACCGCAAAAATGTTTGTGGAATCTATAGGCATATCTAAAGAAATATATGTTGAGGCGGTAGGCAACGCCGACACTGTTATCCAACAATTCAGGACACAAGAAAGTACAAAAAGCTATATTATTGACCTGCTTGAAAAATGTGTTGAAATGCGAAATATACGAATCGGCACGAGCAAGTCGGCAATCAATCAGGCAAAAAGCTATATATCCGAGCATTTTCACGAGCCCGATATCTCGCTCGGCAGTGTAGCGGCCTCCGTTAATATCTGTGCCCCGTATTTTAGCTTTCTTTTCAAAAAGGAGCTTGGAGAAACTTTTGTGGGTTATTTGACAAATGTGAGAATGAATAAAGCGAAGGAACTGCTCTGCTGCTCGTCAAAAAGGATATCACAGATCGCAGACGAGGTCGGGTATAACGATTACCATTACTTCACCAGCTTATTTAAGAAGCTGAACGGAATCACGCCCTGCGAATTCAGAAAATTGAACAGCAGAAATGATAAAATCAAAAACTAAAGAAAATGCACATTTCGTTAAAAAAATTCTATAGACTTATGCGTATAAGTTAAATATACTTGTACATATAAGTAAACTCCATATTACGGGTTAAAAATGATGGGAGGGAATATCAATGAAAAAACTGGTTTCTTCTGTTCTGGTATTGATGCTCGTGTTCGCGCTTGCGGCATGTAGCGGGAAAACCGCTGGTGGCGGAGAGAGCACGACTTCAGCTCCGGCAAGCACGACCGACGGGAAGATTACTGTTGGCGTTGTGCAGACAAATGCAAACGAGTCAGACTGGCGTACGGCAAACACAAAATCATTCAACGAAGCTTTCTTGGCAGCGGGTTTTGAGACGAAGATGGTTTTCGGTGAGGGTGACCATGCAAAACAGATCTCGCAGGCACAGCAGCTCATCCAGGAAGAGGTTGACTATCTTGTCGTCTTGGGACTTCAGTCGGCAGGCTGGGAGGATGTGGCAAAGGCCGCTAAGGAAGCCGGAATCTCCTTTATTATGGCTGACCGTAAACTTGATCTGCCCGAGGATCTTTACACCGCGATGGTGTGTTCCGATTTCGAAGCCGAAGGCAATAAAGCTGTTGATTGGTTGAAGAAACAAGCTCTCCAAGATAACAAGATCGTTGTGCTTGGCGGTGACACAGGCTCTTCCGCTCAGCTCGGCCGTTCCAAAGCGATTGAAGACGGCGCAAAGGCAAATGGCTGGAATATTGTATTCAACCAAAATATGAAGGGTTGGGACGAAACGCTTGCAAAGCAGGCCGTTGCTGATCTTATCGCTTCCGGAACGAAATTCAACGTTGTCTACGCTGAGAACGACAACATGGCTCGCGGCGCCTGCGACGCTATGGACGCTGCCGGTATTACATACGGCAAGGACGGCGATGTAAAGGTTATCGCTTTCGACGCAAACAAGTGGGCGCTTGAGAAGGTTCTCGCGGGCGAATTCAACCTTGACGTAGAGTGCAATCCTCTCCATGGTCCGCGTATTGTTAAGCTCATTAAGAGCCTTGAGGCTGGCGAGAATGTTGAGAAGAATGCCTACGTTGATGAGGAAATGTTTGACTGCGACACCATCACACAAGCCATTGTTGATGCACGTTCATATTAATTGAGTAATCGATTCTGTTGAAAATCCGGCGCGATTTTCTGCAAGCAAACAAGGAAGGATATTGATTTGAAATGCGCGGCGCTGAGTATGTGGATATCGTCCGCAGACCCTGGTACCGCGCATTTATCTAATCACAGAAGTGATTGGATCATGCCCGGATATCGTGCCTGAACGGAGGTTATAGATTATTACTATGCAGAACACAGTACTTACAATGCGGGGTATTTATAAAAGCTTCCCCGGTGTACGGGCCTTGCAAAACGTGGATTTCACGTTATGTGAAGGGGAAATACATGCGCTGATGGGCGAAAACGGTGCCGGGAAGTCCACCTTAATTAAGGTTTTGACCGGAGTCTATACTAAGGATGCCGGGGAGATCTGTATTAAAGGAATCACTAAACCGGTTCACATCAAGTCGCCTCAGGAAGCCCAAAAGCTCGGGATAAGCACGGTGTACCAGGAAATCACTTTGTGCCCGAATCTGACTGTTGCTGAAAATTTGTTTATTGGCAGAACCAACGATTTATTCGTGAATTGGAAGAAGCGCAACAACAAGGCAGAAAGCATTCTCAAAGGTTTGGGGATACCGGCAAAGCCCGCGCAGCAATTGTCCAGCTGCTCCATAGCAGTTCAGCAGATGGTGGCGATTGCCCGTGCCATTGATATGGACTGCAAGGTGTTGATCCTTGACGAGCCGACATCCTCGCTGGACGAACAGGAGGTCTCCAAGCTGTTTACACTGATGCGTGAGCTCAAGGGCAGAGGGGTAGGTATAGTATTTGTCACCCACTTCCTTGAGCAGGTGTACGAGGTATGCGACAAAATTACAGTTTTGCGCAATGGCGAGCTCGTCGGAAAATATCAAATCAAGGACTTGCCCCGGGTAGAGCTTGTTGCCAAAATGATGGGCAAGGAACTTGGAGACTTGGCTGACATACATAACAAAACGCAATCGAGCAACCGTGACTCAAAAGAAGTAATAATCGAAACGGAAGGGCTTTCAAGTACTTCCGGAATAAAACCGTTTCATTTCACCGCGCACAAAGGCGAGGTAACGGGCTTTGCCGGGCTGCTCGGCTCTGGCCGCAGCGAATGTGTGCGCGCAATCTTCGGCGCAGACAAGGTCACGAAAGGCAAGTTAAGAATCAAAGGCGATAATGTCAACATTACAGCGCCAATCAAAGCCATGAAGAAAGGAATTGGATATCTCTCCGAGGACCGGAAGCGGGACGGGATTATTGGCGACTTGTCAGTCCGCGAGAATATCATACTTGCGCTGCAGGTTATGCAAGGCTTCTTCAAGCCGTTCACTAAGGCTCAGGCGCAAGCCTTTGCCGATGAGTATATCAGTTTGCTCGGCATAAAAACCGCGACCGCGGATACCCCCATGAACTCGCTGTCCGGGGGGAACCAGCAAAAGGTAATTCTTGCCCGTTGGCTGCTCACGCATCCCGATTATCTTATTCTTGACGAGCCAACGCGCGGAATTGATATCGGCACGAAGGTGGAAATACAAAAACTTGTGCTGAAGCTTGCCTCGGAGGGTATGAGTATCACATTCATTTCCTCCGAGATTGAAGAGATGCTGCGTACCTGTTCCAGACTGATTGTTATGCGTGATCTGTATGTAGTTGGAGAATTAAATGGCGAGGATATGACACAGGATAAAATAATGTATACCATAGCGGGGGGAGTAAGTCAAAATGTCCAGAAGCAGTAACAATTCTAATACCGACAGTTTAGCATTGGTTCTGAAAGCATTGATCAGGCACAGATTATTTATCCCCATTGCGTTTCTTGTATTCCTTTTGTTAATCAATGTATTCATCAATCCGGGTTTCCTGAGAATCACATTGGGCAGAGACAGCGGCGGCAATCCTGTCTTGATAGGCAATTTGATCAATATCCTGAGCAACGCGACTGAGCTTGTGATTCTTGCGATCGGAATGACACTCGTTACAGCCTCCTCCAGAGGTCAGGATATCAGCGTAGGTGCTACAGTTGCGATAGCCGGCGGAGTGATTATGCGAATCCTATGCGGGAACGAAACCCAGCCCACAGTATTGCATGCCCCGATCATCCTTGCGCTTTTACTCGGCTGCCTTGCCGGTATGGCTTGCGGAGCCTTTAACGGTATTCTTGTTTCGAAATTTAAGATTCAGCCTATGGTAGCAACGCTCATCCTCTTTACGGCAGGCCGGTCGATAGGTTCTATGGCTATGGGCGGACTTAAGCCCAAAGCTGCAGCGGCCTTTGGTTATTACGGCAACTTTATTCCCGGATTTCCCGTTCCTACGCCAATACTCATTACTATTGCAGTTGTTGCGGTAACCTTCCTCGTGTTGAAAAAAACGAACCTTGGTCTGTACACCAAGGCTGTAGGTATCAATGATAAATCCTCAAGTCTGAATGGTCTCAATCCCGCGCTGATCAAGTTTTTGACATTTGTTATTTTGGGTCTGTGCGTCGGTATCGCCGGATTTGTCCAGTCAAGCAGGGTGCAAACTGTAAATCCGTATACAATAGTGCCCGGTATTGAAATGGATGTTATTTTGGCAGTTGCCCTTGGGGGCAATTCACTCGGAGGGGGCAGATTCAATATGGCCGGCTCGATTATCGGAGGGTATACCATCCAGACCTTGACATCTATGTTGACCACGCTTAACGTCAACACAAATGCCGTTCCAGTCTTCAAGGCAGCGATAATTATTATTCTTGTAGTCATCCAGTCGCCGATTGTCAAAAGTTTCTTCGGCAATAAAGTCACAATTTCCAAACCGACTGTGGGCGATGGAAAGGAGCGAGGTTAGTATGTCATTATTGAATAATGCTCCAGGTACCGGCAGTATCGGAGTTCTTCAGAACAAGCTGAAACGCAAGGAGTCTCTGACCGATACAGCTTTCTTGCTGACAATTACTATTTCACTGTTTATTGCAATCTATGCGCTCTCCATTGTCTTCCTTGGAGATAAAGGTTTCAGCAAGATCCAGATGTTCTTTAACCTCTTCAACGAAAACGCCGCGTTGATCGTAATTGCCTGCGGACTTTCGATTGTTATGGTGACAGGCAGTATTGACATTTCCGTCGGTGGTTCTACAGCTCTTATTTGTACGTCCTGTATTGTTTGTCTTAACAACTATGGTTTCAACTTTTTTTCATCTCTTATTCTGGCCTTGGCGATCGGTCTTGCGTTCGGCGCGGTTCAAGGATTTCTTATCGCGTATCTGGAGATTCAGCCCTTTATCGTTACCCTGGCAGGTATGTTCTTAGGTCGAGGTTTAGTTGCCCTAATAGAAGTCAATCAGATACAGGTTAATAACCCGGGTTTTGAGATGCTGTCAGGTGCGCGAATACTAATACCCTTTTTAGGCGATATCAATAGGAAGGGTGTTTTCATTCAATCAAAGCTGGAGTATGGCGTTATCGTAGCGCTTATTATAGTCTGTTTGATGTTCTGGCTGCTCAGGAAGTCAAGTCTCGGGCGCAGCTTTTACGCTGTGGGCGGGAACCCGCAAAGCGCCCTGATGCTTGGTATAAACGTCAAGAGGACCAAGTTTTATGCCCATTTGCTTTGTGGTCTGCTTGCAGGTATAGGCGGGTTCCTGTATCTTTTCCACACGCGGTCCGGCTCGGTTCAGCAGGCAACAGGCCTTGAAATGGATGCTATCGCTGCGTCCATTATTGGCGGAACACTGCTTACCGGCGGCGTAGGTAATATCTTCGGGACCCTCTTCGGCGTATTGACAAGCGGAACCGTATTACTGATAGTTACCGCGATAGGCAGCCAGGATCCGTGGTGGCCGCAGATCACGCGCGCGGCAATGCTCTGCTTCTTTATCGTACTCCAGAGTATCATTTGTTCGCGGAAGAAGATATAGCATTAAGAACTTCACAGAATGGAGGGGATTACCATGAGTATCGCTGAAAATTTATCGTACGGGAAAGCGTCATTCGGTATAGAGCTCGGCTCTACCCGTATAAAAGCGGTTGTTATTGACGAAAACCGTAAAGTCATTGCGAGCGGAAGTCACAATTGGGAAAGTCAGTTGATTGACGGTCATTGGACATATTCGCTTGACGACGTACAATCCGGTTTGCGCGACGCTGTTTCCAAACTGTCAGCTGTCAACTGTCAACTGTCAACTGCCGGTGTTTCCGCGATGATGCACGGGTATCTTGTGTTCGACAGGGACGATAATCTGCTCGTCCCGTTCAGGACGTGGAAGGATACCACCACAGGCGAAGCGGCGGATAAACTGACGGAGCTGTTCAACTTCAACATTCCCGATCGGTGGAGCGTGGCGCATTTGTACCAAGCTATACTGAACAGTGAGGAACACGTCAAGGACATAGCATTTATCACAACGCTTGCAGGATATGTACATTGGAAGCTCACCGGTGAAAAAGTCATCGGCGTCTGTGACGCGAGTGGAATGTTCCCAGTCAAGGATAAGAATTGGGATCCTGAGTTCGTTGAGAAATTCAAGTGTCTTACAGGTATAGACTGGCCAAGTATCGCGCCGAAAGTCCTTGTTGCCGGTCAAAACGCCGGTACACTCACAGTGGTTGGCAGGCAATACTTGTTTGGCGAAGTGTCCAACCTGTGTCCTTCGCCCTGTAGCCTTTGTCCTCCTGAGGGGGACGCGGGCACAGGTATGGTTTCATGTAACGCTGTCGCTCCGAAAACAGGCAATGTCAGCGCGGGAACAAGTGTTTTTACTATGGTAGTGCTTGACAAGCCGCTGAAAAGCCTGCATAAGGAGGTAGACATAGTTACAACACCTGACGGCAGGGATGTAGCAATGGTGCATTATAACGAGTGCACATCAAAGATTGACCCGTGGGTAAAGCTGTTTGGAGAAGCGTTTGACTTGTTCGGCGTAACGGTAGACAGCAGTGAGTTGTTCAAAAAGTTGTATGAGGTTGCGCTTGAAAGTGGCACAAAACTCTCGGAGTTTATGCGTGGGGTGATAACCTCTGCCGTGTCAGACTTGGCGAAGGGTATGCGGATACTTACCGAGGAGGAGCAAGTTAAAGTAGAGAAGCTCGCGGGGCATGGCGGATTCTTCAAGTCGGGCAACGCGGGAAAACAGATAATGTCCGAGATGCTGGGAATTCCGATAGAGCTCTCGGAAACCGCCGCAGAGGGCGGAGCTTGGGGAATAGCACTTCTTGCGGACTATTTGAATTACGCAGGTGAAAAGGTGCTCAGTGAATATTTGGAGGCGAAATAAAATGTATGAATTCTGGTTTGTTGTCGGCAGTCAGTTACTTTACGGAGAGGAGACACTTAAACAAGTTGAGCGGAACAGCGTCAAGATTGTTGACGCGCTGAATGCGAGCGGCAACCTGCCATATAAGCTTGTATACAAAGACACAGTAAAGTCCGCAGAGGCTGTGACGGAGCTTATCAAGGAAGCCAACTACTCCGATGCCTGTACGGGGATAATCACGTTTTGCCACACGTTCAGTCCGTCGAAAATGTGGATAAACGGCCTGTCGCTGTTGCAGAAACCTTGGTGTCACTTCCATACGCAGTTCAACCTTGAAATCCCTAATGACGAGATAGATATGGACTATATGAACCTGCACCAGTCTGCGCACGGGGACAGGGAACACGGGTTTATCGGGACGCGTATGCGGCTTGATAGGAAAGTTATCGCTGGACACTGGGGTAATCCCGACGTACAGAAACGCATTGGCAAGTGGCAGAAAGCGGCAGTCGGCGCGGCAGTGTCGAGGTCGCTCAAAGTTATGCGCTTTGGGGATAATATGCGCGAAGTGGCTGTTACCGAGGGTGACAAGGTAGAGGCGCAAGTAAAATTCGGCTGGCAGGTGAATACGTTCCCCGTCGGAGCTCTGGTTGAGGTGATGAATGCAGTCACGGAAGCCGAAATCGACGCACAGATGGACGAGTATAAGTCTAAATACGTCTTTGCCACAAACGATATTGATACCGTCCGTTACCAGGCCCGAGAAGAAATTGCAATCAAGAAAATGCTCGATGGGTCGGGATGCAAGGCGTTTTCAAACACGTTCCAAGACTTGTACGGTATGAAGCAGCTCCCCGGGCTTGCCACGCAAAACCTTATGTCGAAAGGTTATGGCTATGGCGGCGAGGGCGACTGGAAAATAGCTGCAATGACCGCGATAATCAAGACAATGGGCGAATACTCCGCGTTTATGGAGGACTACACCAACGACATGAAAAACGGATTGTCGCTAGGTGCGCATATGCTGGAAGTCTGTCCGTCACTGGCGGCAAATAAACCGCGCATAGAGGTACACCCACTTGGTATCGGTGACCGTGAGCCGCCTGCAAGGCTCATGTTCGATGGCAAGGCGGGGAAAGCCACTGTGTCGACCCTTGTTGATATGGGCACTCATTTCAGGCTGATTGTCCAGGACGTAGAGTGCGTGAAGCCCACGCAGATAATGCCGAACCTGCCCGTTGCGAGAGTTATGTGGAAAGCGGAACCGGATCTTGAAGTCGCCGCAGAGTGTTGGATACTTGCGGGCGGGGCGCACCACACCGTGCTGTCCTACGACGTTGACGCGGAAATTCTGCGCGACTGGGCAAGGATTATGGGCATAGAGTTCGTGCACATCAATAAGAACAGTACGCCCGAAAAGCTGGAGCTTGACCTAAAGCTAAGCGTTATGGTATGGAAAAATGCTTGACAACATAAAACAGCGAGTATATGACGCAAATATGTTACTGCCGAAATACAAGCTCGTTACATTAACCTGGGGCAACGTGAGCGAGATAGACCGGGAAAAGGGCCTGATAGCAATCAAGCCCTCCGGGGTTGAATATGAGAAGTTTACGCCATACGATGTTGTTGTTGTTGATTTGGACGGTAAAGTTGTGGAGGGTGGTTTGAGGCCGTCCTCCGACACGCCGACGCATATCGAGC
>LOES01000214.1 GCA_001515955.1 Clostridia bacterium BRH_c25
TGAGCATTACAGTATTGAATATGCCCGTTATCATGATTACAAGGGCTTTTACCAGCAGGAAATAATGCTGAGGAAGGAGCTTGGATATCCGCCCTTTTCAAGCATAGCAAGTATTATGATTAGCGGGACGGTGGAGAACGAGGTTATAAAATATGCCAATGAAATCAGTCTTCTTTTAGATGAGGGTATAAAGAATTACTCTGATGTAGAAAAATTAGGGCCTGCAGCAGCAATAATATCACGTATAAAAAACAGGTTCAGGTGGCAAATAGTAATTAAGAGCAAGAGTGAAGAAGTATTGAGGGCTATACTGGAGGATTTATCCGGGAACTGCGGTGAAGGGCAGTATAATACAAGCATAAGTATGGATTTGAATCCTCAAAGTATGATATAGTAAGGATAGATACGAGATACTAGTGTTAGGGTAGGGCTTCGGAGAATATTCTCACAATATGCGTAAAGCGAAACACGCAACAATTGTTTTTTTAGGAGGAAGCAGATGGCTATTAGAACTATTAGAAAAAATGGAGATGAAGTATTACGGAAGATGTCAAGAAGGGTAGATGTCGTTGATGACAGAATTCTGACATTGCTTGATGATATGAAGGATACTATGCATAAGGCTGAAGGGGTTGGCTTGGCCGCTCCTCAGGTCGGGGTATTGAGAAGAGTTGTTGTAATTGATGTCGGAGAAGGTATTATAGAGTTGATAAACCCGGTTATAGTCTATGAAAGCGGAGAGCAGCTGGAAGAGGAAGGCTGTCTCAGCATACCGGGTATAAGGGGACAAGTGAAAAGACCTGCAAAGGTAATTGTAAGGGCAATGAACAGAAAAGGCGAAACCTTTGAGATGACAGGGACAGAGCTTTTGGCAATAGCATTTTCTCATGAGATTGACCATTTGAACGGTATTCTTTTTACCGACAAAGCAATAACCAAAAGATCCGACAAGGAAGAATAAGTATCGAAAGGGAAGGACAGCAGATGAGAATAGTTTTTATGGGGACTCCTGATTTTGCAGTTCCGTGCCTTAGGGAGCTGCTTTCGCAGAAGCATGATATTGCAGCTGTTGTCACTCAGCCGGACCGGGCAAAGGGAAGAGGCAAAAAGCTTGCACCACCTCCGGTTAAGGTACTGGCAGAAAAAGCAGGAATACCTGTATACCAGCCGGATAGAATAAAGACCAGGGAATTTACGCAGATACTGAAGGATTTGAAGCCTGATGTCATAGTTGTAGTTGCTTTCGGACAGATGCTTTCTCAAGTGATACTTGACATACCACCTTTGGGCTGCATCAATGTTCATGGGTCCCTTCTTCCCAAATACAGAGGTGCGGCACCTATCAACTGGTGTATAATAAACGGAGAACATATGACAGGTATCACTACCATGTATATGGACAAGGGAATTGATACAGGGGATATGATTCTGAGAAAAGAGACAGTAATAGGTGAAAATGAGACAGCAGGTGAGCTTCACGACAGGTTGATGGAGCTTGGAGCTTCAGTTTTATCAGAAACCATGGAGCTTCTGACAAAGGGAGCTTTTATGAGAATTCCACAGGATAATGCAGAGTCCACCTACGCTCCGATAATGACCAAAGCCCTTGGGAAAATTGACTGGTCAAAGGATGCTGAAGAAATCAGAAACCTGATAAGAGGTACTTATCCATGGCCGGGTGCATTCTCCGCTTACTCGGGTAAAATATTCAAGATAATGAGTGCCAACGTTTATGAGCCCGCAATGAAGCATGAAAATTGGGGAAGCATAACAAGAGTGGAAAAGGACTGCATAGTCGTGAGCTGTGGTACAGGAAGCCTCAAAATAACAGAACTGCAGTTTGAGAATGAAAAGCGCATGAGTGTAGAAGCATATCTCAGAGGACATGATATTAAAGAAGGTGTGACGCTGGGGTAAGATTTCAGTCACTAGTCTCTGGTCGCTAGTCGCTAGAATTCGGGTAAGGCTTTGAAAGCTGGGTTATAGCACGAGCTCCGAGCCAAAATAGCGTGATACAAAACACAATTGGAAAGCAAAGTCGAGCATATGAATAATTGCTATAGAAATCTAATAATTGACTGAAGGAGGAAAAAAACATGTTTGGTTACGGTTATGGTTTTGGTTTAGACCCTACTTTTATATTTTTAATACCTGCAATAATACTGGCTGCATATGCACAATCCAAAGTAACCTCTACCTTCAACAAATATCTTAAAGTGAGAAACAGCTATGGACATACCGGATTTGAGGTTGCAAGGAGACTGTTGGATGCCAACGGACTTCAGGATGTGCCTGTGGAGCTTGTTGGTGGAAGGCTTTCAGACCACTATGATCCCAGAAAAAGAGTATTAAGATTGTCACAGGATGTGTATAGCAGTAATTCTCTCGCATCTGTTGGTGTAGCTGCCCATGAGTGCGGTCATGCCATTCAGCATTTGGAAGGGTATGCACCCCTAATAATCAGAAATGCTATCGCACCGGTAGCTTCCTTTGGCTCCAGGGCTGCATGGTTTTTTATAATCGGAGGATTCATTTTCAGTTGGATGAATCTAATTGATATAGGAATACTGCTTTTCTCGGCAGCAGTTGCTTTCCAGGTTATAACTCTTCCGGTGGAATTTAATGCCAGCAGCAGAGCGGTAGCCCTTCTTGAAGGCAACGGATTGGTGCCATCCAATGAAATAGGACCGGCCAGAGAGGTTTTGAGAGCTGCTGCCCTGACTTATGTAGCTGCAACCTTTACGGCTGTCATACAGCTTGTAAGGCTTCTGGTTCTGAGAGGCAGAAGAGATTAGGATGATAATATTCAAAGCTACAGATAGTAATATGTCTATCTGTAGCTTTTGCATTAAACTCAAATACACCTAAGGGAGCCACGGGAATGAAAAATATTGATTTGGCAAGGGATGCAGCGGTAAGAATAGTATATAAGGTTCTCAGGGAGGGAGCCTATTCGAATATTGCTGTTAAGCAGGAGCTGGATGAAAGCTCAATGAAAAGGCTGGATAAAGCTCTTGTTACAGAAATAGTGAATGGAACCTTGAGAAATCTTACCCGTATTGACTGGGTAAAATCCCAGTTCACAAAAAATAGTAAAATCGAGCCTTGGATTGAGGACATTATAAGATGCGGAATATACCAGATTCTATTTCTTGACAGGGTGCCTGACTCAGCAGTATGCAATGAAAGTGCCGAATTGGCCAGAAAGCATAGTCGTGAGGGTACGGTAAAGTTTGTAAATGGGGTTCTGAGGAATATCAGCAGGAACAAAGAAAAGCTGGAGTACCCGGATAGAGAAAAGGATGCTGTCAAATATCTTTCTGTGTTTTACTCACATCCTGAATGGATGGTCAAAAAATGGGTGAAGGATTATGGAGTGGAGTTTACCGGGGAGCTTTTGAAGGCTAATAACGAAACACCGCCCTTCACAATACGGTGCAACAGGCTTAAAATAAGCAGATCGGAGCTTATCAAAATACTTACTGAAGAAAATATTGAGTGCCGGGAGGGCAGCTACAATCCTGAAGCAATTTACATAAGAGGTACTTCCTCTATTGAAGACAAGGATTCCTTCAAAAAGGGCTATTATCAGGTACAGGATGAAAGTTCAATGCTTGTGGCTCACATTATTGACCCCAAGCCTGGTGAAATAATCCTTGATATGTGCAGCGCTCCCGGGGGGAAGACTACACATATAGCCGAGCTGATGGGAAATGAAGGGGAGATAGTGGCCAGGGATGTTCATCAGCATAAGCTGAGGCTTGTGGAGGAAAGCTGCGTAAGACTTGGAGTGAACATTGTAAGAACAGAGCTGTACAATGCAACGGATTTGGATGAGGACTCACTGGAAAAGTTCGATAAGGTTCTTTTAGATGCGCCATGCAGCGGGTTGGGGGTAATACGAAGGAAGCCTGACCTCAGGTGGAAGAAGGAGCCGGATAATTTCAAGGAATTGGCTAAGCTGCAGAGAGAAATGCTGGAAATTGCTTCTAAGTATGTGAAATACGGCGGCACATTAATATACAGCACCTGTACAATTAATAAAACGGAGAATATTATGGTAGTCAAGGATTTCTTGTCCCGGAATCAACAATTCCGGCTGGAGAGCTTAATAGGAAGGCTGCCTGAAAGCCTGATATGCGAAAGTGCAGAAGAGGGCTATCTGGAGCTTTTTCCGAATACTAACGGAATGGATGGATTTTTTATTGCCAGAATAGGAAAGAGGTAATTTATAATATGCAGAGCAGAAAGAATATCAAGGATTTGGATTATGATGAGCTTTTGGCTTATGTTGAGGACAACGGACTGCCTAAGTTTAGAGCGGGACAAATTTTTGAATGGATTTACAAGGATGTTGACTCCTTTGAGGTTATGAGCAATCTGCCCAAAAGCCTCATAGAGCTTCTAGACAGAGATTTTTATATTGGAAGAGCATGGAAAGAGACAATGCAGCACTCTAAAACGGATAACACCAGGAAGTACCTGCTTCGTTTAGAAGACGGCAATGCTGTGGAGTGCGTACTGATGGACTACAGCTACGGCAAAACTATATGCATATCCACACAGATAGGCTGCAGAATGTCCTGTGAATTCTGTGCCTCAACGGTGGGAGGACTTATAAGGTCCATGACCAGCGGAGAAATGCTTGAAGAGGTTATGGCTGTATCCAGAGATATTGGAGAGAGGATAGGCAATATTGTACTTATGGGTACAGGAGAGCCCTTTGACAACTATGATCAGGTTTTGAAGTTTATCAAGGTAATTAACCATGATAAAGGATTGAACATAGGCCAAAGGCATATAACCCTTTCAACCTCGGGCATTGTGCCGAGAATATATGATTTTGCCGATGAGAACCTTCAATGTACTCTTGCCATATCACTTCATGGGGCGGATGACGAAACACGAAGCAAAATAATGCCTGTGAACAGGAAATATAACATTGAGAAGCTAATGGAAGCATGCAAATACTATATAAAGCTGACTAACAAGAGAGTAACCTTTGAATATGCCTTGATGAAAGACATCAATGACAGTGCTAAAGATGCCCATAAATTGGGAACACTGCTAAAAGGAATGCTTTGTCATGTCAATCTTATTCCTGTGAATAAGGTTGAGGGAAAAGAATTTGTAAAAGCGTCTAAAGACAGGATAAATTCTTTTAAGGAAGCTCTGGAAGGCTTTGGAATTGAGACAACAATAAGGCGTGAGCTGGGCAGCGAAATAGATGCAGCCTGCGGCCAGCTCAGGCAGAAGAATATGAATAAATAAAAGATACGAGATGCGAGATGCGAGATACGAGCTTTTCAGGTAAGGCTTCGAAGCATTTTCTTATATTACTCGTATCTCGAGTCTCGTATCTCGCATCTATTTTTGGCCCACGCCAAAATAATTAATTTTCTTAAAGGTTTTTTTCATATTATGTCGAAATATTTTGCAGAATGAGTATAGAATGAGTAGGTTTATTGTTAAATGTTAGAGGTGATTTGATGAGGTCAGTCGGTAAGACGGACATAGGTCTGGTCAGGAAAGTAAATGAAGACAGTTTTCTGTGTGAGAAGCTTAAGGGTATCGATGATTCATATTTGTACATAGTTGCCGATGGAATGGGAGGCCATAATGCCGGTGAGGTGGCAAGCTCCATGGCGGTACAGGAGGTAGCCTCCTACATAAACGATAATATAGAAACACTTAAGCTTGGGGAAAAGGAAATTCAGGATTTGATAAGAAATGCCATAGTATATGCCAATGAAAAGGTATACAAGACATCAATAATAAAAAGCAATTGTTTAGGTATGGGCACTACGCTTTCGATGGTGCTGGTAAAAGAGAACAGCATGTATATAGGACACGTAGGTGATAGCCGGATATACCTAATAAGGGAGAATGAAATAACAAGACTTACAGAGGATCATTCTCTGGTTGCAGAGCTTATAAAGACAGGAACAATAAAACCGGAGGAAGCGAATAATCACCCACAGAAGAATGTCATTACAAAGGCACTGGGAACTGAATACACTCTGGAGCCTGATGTGAGCCGGTGCGATATGCAGCATGGTGATTTTATTTTGATTTGTACTGATGGGTTGTCAAACGTGGTATATGAAGAGTATATGGCTGATACGGTAGTAAGTACCTCCGATTTGAATGAGGTATGCGAGCTTCTGGTCAACAAAGCCAAGGAAAAAGGCGGTTTTGACAACATAACAGCAGTAGTTGTCCAGATGTGTAAAGGTGGTGACTATATTGGTAGGTAGGGTATTGGGAGATAGATATGAAATAATGGAGAAAATCGGCGGCGGTGGAATGGCCTTGGTATATAAGGCAAAATGCAGGCTGTTGAATAGATTTGTGGCGGTAAAGGTTCTAAGGCCGGAATTTACCGAAGATGAGGAATTTGTCAAGAAGTTCAAGCGGGAGGCTCAATCGGCGGCAAGTCTTTCTCATCCAAATATTGTGGGAATATATGATGTAGGAACTGAAAACAACAACTACTATATAGTTATGGAATATATAAAAGGCCAGACCCTTAAAGAGCTGATCAAGGGAAAGGGGACTCTTGGTGTTGAGTATGCAACAAATATAGCAATTCAGATATGTTATGCATTGGACCACGCCCATAAAAATCATATTGTACACAGGGATATAAAATCCCATAATATTTTAATCAGAGAAGACAATTCTGTAAAAGTAACAGATTTTGGGATTGCCAGGGCGGTGTCTTCCAGTACGATTACTAATACAGGCAATGTAATAGGTTCCGTGCACTATTTCTCCCCTGAACAGGCAAGAGGCGGCTATACCGATGAAAAGTCCGACATATACTCTCTTGGAGTTGTGATGTATGAAATGCTTACAGGGAGACTGCCTTTTGAAGGTGAATCTCCTATTGCCGTAGCATTGAAGCACATACAGGAAGAACCCGTACCTCCTTCAAAAGCCCATGGAAGGATACCAAAGGCTATTGAGGCAATAATACTGAAGTGTATGGAGAAGGAAGTATCAAAGAGGTATAACAGTGCTTCGGAGATTATAAATGATTTGAGACAGTCACTGGTAATGCCCAACGGAGATTTTGTAAAGAAAAACAAGTATGTAGATGAGAATACCAGGGTACTTGAGCCTATAAAGATTATAGACAAGGATGTTGCTGCTGAAACAGAGGAAGAATCAGACGGAGGAGAAGCGAACAGAGTAGAAGCAAAGGAAGGGAAGCTGGTAATTGATGATTATTCAATAGATGCAATACCATCAATCCCGGGAGGGAATGAACAGTCTCCCCAAAAGAAAAAGAAGAATGTTGCTTTTCTTATTGCAGCGATTGTAGGAGGACTGCTGCTGGCACTGCTGGTAGGCGGCGGTATACTATTTGTTAACAGTCTCTTTACTGTAAAGGAAGTTGAAGTTCCCGACATTATGAACATGAGTGAGAACGAAGCGCGGGATGATCTGGCGGCTCTTAGCCTTATACTTGAAGTAACTGAAAGGGTGCATAATAAGGATATCCCGGAGGGAAGCGTAATAAGCCAGATCCCAAAGCCAACCGAGAAAAACAAGGTAACCAACCCTGTAAAGGCTGTTGTGAGCAAGGGACCAAGGAAGGTTGTCATACCTAATCTGGTAGGAGAAAGCTATGATAAGGTTAAAATGATACTGGAAAGAGAAAACCTGTTGGAAGGAAAGCTTGAGCAGGAGTACAGCGAATACCCCAATGGATTCGTTATAAGACAGAGCATAACTGCAGGCATCAGTGTGGATGAGGGTACTACTATAGACTATGTCATAAGCATTGGTCCGGAGAAGTTTGTAATGCCTACTTATATTGGAGCCGGTATTGAGGATGTTAAAACCGATTTGATTGTTAAAGATCTTATTTTAGGAAATATTACTTATGAGACCAACAATGAGCATCCGGCAGAAACAGTATTGGAACAGAGCATTAAGCCGGGTACCGAGGTCAGCAGAAAGAGTGTTGTGGATTTCGTAGTTAACACTCAAAAGCAGGAGCCTGTCAGTTCCAGCTTCAAGC
Organism: Clostridia bacterium BRH_c25; assembly: GCA_001515955.1. Next base: position 8,030 of record LOES01000214.1, read on the forward strand.
TCACGTTCCCGCTGCCTGGAGACCTTGAAAACATGAAAGTAACGGTATACAAGGTGCAGAGCGAAATAAGCAGCAGGATATATGAAACTATTCACAAATCAACTGACGGTCCGCTGGAGATCCCGGTAAGCGGTGAAGGCAAAGTTACCTTTGAGGTCTATATAAATGACAGTCTGTATAAAAGCGTGGTTCACACTTTCTAATAGGTTTATAGATTAAACAGGAGGAAATTTATGCAAAAGGGTGTTATCTTAAAAGGCATCGGAGGCTTCTACTATGTTGACACTGTAGAAGGAATATATGAATGCCGCGCAAGAGGTAAATTCAGAATAAAGAATATAACACCTTTAATAGGGGACTATGTTGAAATTGAAGCTGAACCGAAAAGCCTTCAAGGTTATATAATTAACATCCTGGAGAGGAAAAATCAGTTAATCAGGCCAACTGTTGCCAATATTGACCAGGCCATAATAGTATTTGCAGCAAAAAAACCTGATATAAACATGGAGCTTTTGCAGAAGTTTCTCGTGTATTCAGCGTATAAGAAGCTGAATGCGGTGGTTTGCATTAATAAAATAGACCTGGACGAAGAGAAAAAATACTTGGAAGTAGTAAAAATGCTGGAAAGCATTCCATATAAGGTTATAATAACAAGTGTAAAAGCGAATATAGGGATAGAACAGATTGAAGAATTACTTAAGAATAAGATTTCTGTTTTTGCAGGCCCATCCGGTGCGGGAAAATCATCGCTGCTTAATCGCATTCAACCTGGGCTGCAGCTAAAAACAGGGGATTTGAGCAAAAAAATCGACAGGGGTACGCACACCACCAGACATGTGGAGCTTCTCAAGCTGGAAAAGGGTGGTATGGTAGCAGATACACCAGGGTTCACCTCTTTTGATATAGGTGAACTGGAGCTTTCAAAGCTGGAAAGCTGTTTCCCGGAATTTGAAAGCTTCAAGGACTGCTATTTTCAAGACTGTGTACACGACAAAGAACCCAGCTGCGGTATAAAGGAAGCTGTAGAAGAAGGAAAAATAAGCGAAACCAGATATGATTTCTACATATCGCTGTTAAAGGATCTGAAAAGCACTAGACGTTATTAATGTGACGTTCTTTAATTACGACGTTTTTAAATAAGATATTCTATAAGTTCTGCTACACTGCACGTGGATGCCCACGAGCAGCCCGCAGAAAAGAATATCTAATTTAAAACTCGCCTACTAGGAGGTATTCAATGATTAAGATAGCACCATCTATATTATCAGCAGACTTTGCAAATCTGGAAAGGGATGTAAGGATAGTGGAGGAAGCCGGAGCAGATTGGCTTCATGTTGACGTTATGGACGGACATTTCGTCCCGAATATCACCATAGGCCCTGCTGTTGTAAAAAGCTTAAGACTTAAGAGCAGTCTGATATTTGACGTGCATTTGATGATAGAGAACCCGGAGTTGTATATAAAGGATTTTGCAGCAAGTGGTGCTGATATAATCACGGTGCATACAGAAGCCACCGACCATCTGCACAGGCTTATACAAATGATTAAGAGCGAGGGTAAAAGGGCAGGAGTGTCACTGAATCCTGCGACTCCCACCAACGTTTTGGAGCATGTGATAGAGGATTTGGATATGGTATTGATTATGAGCGTAAACCCCGGCTTTGGGGGACAGAAGTTCATTAGCTCTGCTTATGAGAAAATTGCAAAGGTAAGAAGTCTCATAGATAACAGAGGTCTTGAGGTTGATTTGCAGGTTGATGGGGGAGTAGGGCTTGACAATATCGGCAGGGTGGTTGAGAGTGGAGCGAACATAGTAGTTGCAGGTTCAGCAATTTTTAATTCCAATGACATATCTGCAGCAATTAAAATGATGAAGGAAGCGGGCAATAGGCAAACATGAAGACTGTTATTATAAGCAGCGGAGAAATATATGATTACAGCTTCTGCCATGACATTGTGCAAGCTGCTGACCGGATCATCTGCGCAGATGGGGGTACAAGGCATGCCATAAACATGGGGCTTATTCCCAATGTAATAATAGGAGATATGGATTCCTCTGCAGTCCGATATATAGACTATTACAGGAAAAAAGGCGTAGAGGTTGTTCAGTATCCACCTGACAAGGATAAGACAGATACTCATATATGTGTTGAATTTGCACTTGCCTTCTCCAGGGAAATAATTCTTTTAGGAGCGACAGGAAGCCGGATAGACCATATGATAGCGAATATTTCCCTGCTGAAGCTTGGAATAGAAAGAAACATACCCATAAGCATAATGGACAATAAGAATTATATCCGAATGATCAAGGATTCTATTATCCTGGAAGGAAATAAAGGCGACTACTTTTCGCTGATCCCTTTTACTGATAAAGTGGAGGGTATAAGTACCAAAGGGGCTCATTATGAGCTTATGGATGCGGTTATGGAGCTTGGAGATCCCTACGGAGTAAGCAACTACTTTGAAGAAGAGACTGTAGAAATAAGCATAAGTAAAGGATATCTCCTGGTAATCAAGGCGAAGGATTAGGGTAGTCACTAGGTGCTAGTCGCTAGTCGCTAGAATTCAAGCAAGGCTTCGAAGCCTTGCTTAAAACGCGAAACTCGAAACGCGTAACGCGCAACCATACTTCAGAGCCCAAGCTAAAAAAAAAATTAATTTTCTGTGTCAATTACGACTCTGCATTAGTATTATATAGTGTAGAGTTTTATTCGTTTTTTTGACCAATTTAATGATTGCTTTAAAAAATTAAAGCTAGGGTGGTTAATGATGAGATATACTTACAAGAGATATGCCGGCGGCTTGTGCATCATTCTATCGGTATTCCTGATATCCAGGTTTATGCCCATATTTCTGTGGTATTTTCTGGTTGCAGCATTTGTTGCAATTATTGGATATCTGCTGTATAACTGTTTTTTAGTTTGAGGAGGTAAAATATGAGCTTTTTTAGAAGAAAAAGATTGTTTGGATTCCTGGCATTCTGCATAGGATTGGGTATACTTTTTGCGGTTACAGTTCCGACGATAGGATGGGTGATGTTCTCCGCAATATGTCTTATATGCATTGGGGTATTCCTAATAAGGTTTTAAGATAAAGAATACAAAAAAGATAAAAAGCGCGTTTCCGCGCCTTTATTATACTGCTCTTTGTACTTTACCTGATCTTAAGCATCTAGTGCATACATGTAATCTCTGTGGAGTGCCGTTTACAACAGCTTTAACAGTCCTGATGTTGGGTAACCAGGTTCTGCGACTACGTCTGTTAGAGTGGCTTACCTTGTTCCCGGAAATCATACCTTTTCCGCAAACCTCGCAATTTCTTGCCATGAAATACACCTCCTTCGGTAATGAGCCTCAAATTACACATGATGTGTTTAACTTAAGTATAATTCGCTCTGTCATTTATTTTAAGCATTTTTATAGTATTTGAGTTTTATAAAAACAAATATATTTTAACATAATGCATTATAAATGGCAACTATGCATTTCGCGAAAACCACTTTATTTTTTTATATATGGTTTGTTCCTGATTTGTAACCGGACAAGCATACATTGACCGGGGAATTGTTTTTAATACTTTACTTCACCGCCCAATCTATAGTATTATTTATTATGTCAAGCGTCTTAAAAGTATTTGCATTGATATAGTGCAAATCCGGGAACAAACAAGAACGTTTTGTACGCCTATGATAACTGATATATATTATATTATTTGTTGAACTAAATATACATATAATATAAAATAGAAATAAAAAGCGGGAGGAGATCGCATGTCTGCCAGATACAGAACTCAGTACGGTGAGATTAACATAACAGATGATGTTTTGGCTACCATTTCAGGACTTGCAACTACTGAATGCTATGGCCTGGTTGGAATGGCCAGCAAAAATGCAAAAGACGGCCTGGTTGAGCTTCTTAAAAGAGACAACCTTGCTAAAGGTGTAAAGGTTACTGCGGAAGGTGAAGAGTTAAACATCGATTTATATATTGTTGTGGAATTTGGCACGAAAATATCTACTGTTGCAGATAACATAATCAGTAAGGTAAAATATACTTTGGAAAATCTGACTGGTTTGAAGGTTAAAAAAGTCAATATCAATGTACAGGGCGTCAGAGTATAGCTATATCATATTCAACAGGGTACTCTGCTGAATATGATATAGCCTCCGGCGGATGCACACGATTTTGTAAAGGTAATTGTCACGCAAACGTGACCAAAATCGGCGCGCAAATTCGTCGAGGCGAATTTGAATGAGGAGGTTCAGATCTTGTCAACACAAAATATTGATGGTATGCAACTTAAGAATATGATTATATCCGGGGCAAACAATTTGGAAAACAATAAAGGACCTATTAACGCGCTTAATGTATTTCCTGTACCAGATGGAGACACAGGTACCAATATGTCTCTTACTATGCAGTCGGCTGTGAGGGAAATAAGATCAGTCAGAGACAATGAAGCACATACGGTTGCTGAGGCTGCTGCCAATGGTTCATTAATGGGGGCAAGAGGCAATTCCGGTGTTATACTTTCACAGATATGGAGAGGCTTTTCCAAGGCATTGAAAAATCAAAACAGTGTAGATTCAAAAGTACTTGCATACGCGCTTATGGAAGGTTCCAATACGGCATATAAAGCTATAATGAAGCCTACTGAGGGGACTATACTGACAGTTATACGTGAAACCGGAGAGCATGCGGTCAGAATTTGCGGAAATTTCGATGATGCAGTTCTATTTATGGAAGAAATAATAAGCAAAGCTAATGCAGTACTTCAGAAGACTCCGGAAATGCTGCCAGTGCTTAAGAATGCAGGAGTGGTTGATGCAGGAGGAAAAGGGCTCATATGTATATTTGAAGGAATGTATCAGGGGCTGAAAACAGGAAAATTATTAGAGCTTAAACAGGCTGCTGAAATAGAACAGGGTGAAAAAGAAGATAAACCGGTATTTAAAGCTGAGGAAATAACCTTCGGCTATTGTACTGAGTTTTTTATAAAAGGGAAACAGGTGGAGCTGGAAAAATGCAGAGACGAGATTTCAGAATTTGGAGATTCACTGGTAATCGCAGGTGATGAGAATCTCATAAAGGTGCATATCCATACCAATAATCCAGGCAAGGTACTGGAATTGGCCCTTACATACGGGGAGCTTTCCAGGATCAAGATAGACAATATGAGGGAACAGCATAGAGAACTGCTGTTTGAAGAAAAGGAATATAAAGCTGCCGAGGAAACTGCAGAAGAAGCTCCAAAACCAGTGGAAAGGTATGGAGCAATAGCTGTTGCAATGGGTGACGGTATATCGGACATATTTAGAGATTTGGGTGCAAGTGAAATAATCGAGGGTGGACAAACCATGAATCCAAGTACTGAGGATATATTGAAAAGTGTAAATAATGTGAACGCAGAAACGGTTTTTATTTTTCCAAACAACAGTAATATCATACTTGCAGCCAGCCAGGCAAAGACTTTGGCAGAAAAAAACGTGGTGGTTGTAACCACAAAGACCATACCACAGGGGATATCGGCACTTATGGCATTAGACTATGACAAAGACATAGAGGAAAACACCAAAAAGATTAATAAAGCAATTGCAAGTGTAAAATCCGGACTTTTAACCTATGCAGTGAGAAATTCCAATTATGATGGTATTAACATAGAAGAGGGCAATATACTCGGTATGGTCGAAGGAAAAATCAAGGGAGTAGGCAAGGACATCAAGGAAGTGAGCCATAAAGTATTAGAGGAAATGATTGATGAAGAGTCCTCCTTGATTTCCATATATTATGGCAGCGATGTTACCGAGAATGAAGCGCAGAAGCTGGCAGAAGAAATAGGCGAGTTTTATAATGACTGTGAGATAGAGCTGCATTTCGGCGGGCAGCCGCTGTATTATTATATACTCTCAGTAGAATAAGTATTTAGAGGTGTACAAATGAGTTATTTGGACATTTCCATACAGAGCATAAAGGGAATAGGACCGGCAAAGGCCAAGCTTTTTAAAAAGCTTGGCCTAAACACTATAGAGGATTTGCTGGAGTATTACCCAAGGGGCTATAAGGATAAGAGTGTAACGACCGAAATCAAGGATCTTAAGCCGGATGTCAGTTACACAGTCAAAGTGCGAATTGCAGGAAAAGCCCAGGAGGGCAGAACAAAAAGCAATCTTATTATTACAAAGCTAGCTGTATATGATGATACAGGAAAGTTAAATGTGGTATGGTTCAACAATAGATTTATAAAAAGCACCTTCAAGGAAGGCGATGAGGTTCTAATGCACGGTAAAATAAAGCGCATAGGAAAGGACCTTGTCATGGAAACACCGGAATATGAGAAGGTTACTTCGGGAGGCAGTGTAAATCTGATGAGGATTGCACCATACTATTCACTTACGGAAGGACTGTCTCAGAAGGATATCAGAAAGGCACTGTTCGCAGCTTTGCAGCATATAAATGAGAAGCTGGCAGATGTATTTCCTGAAGAACTGCGAAAAAAATACGGGCTTGCAGAAATAAATTTCTGCATTAACAACATACATTTCCCTGATTCACTTGATAAGCTGGAGTTAGCAAGAAGAAGACTCATATTTGAAGAGTTTTTCATGCTGCAGTCAGGCTTGATACATATTAAAAGAATAAACAATGAGGGAAAAAAAGGCATAAGCTTTGACAAAATAGATGAAACACAGGAATTTGCAGCCAAATTGCCCTTTAAGCTTACCGCTGCCCAAGTGAGGGTTTTTGAGGAGGTAAGCAAGGATATGGAAAGCACGAATATAATGAACAGGCTGGTGCAGGGAGACGTAGGCTCAGGAAAGACGGCTGTTGCTGCTCTTGCGTTGTTCAAATGTGTAAGAAGCGGATATCAGGGTATTATGATGGCACCTACTGAGATTCTTGCTGAGCAACACATGCTCACACTTGACCAGTTGTTCAAGGATACCGGCATCACAATAGGCCTGCTTAAGGGAAGCATGACAGGCAAGGAGAAAGAGAAAGTACTGGCAGAGGTGCAAGCCGGAAGTGTTGATATTGTTGTAGGTACTCATGCACTCATACAAAATAGTGTGAGCTTTAACAAGCTTGGTCTTGTTATAACTGACGAGCAGCACAGGTTTGGTGTAAGGCAAAGGGCTCTGCTTTCAACAAAGGGAGATAATCCTGACATGCTGGTAATGACAGCAACTCCGATACCAAGGACACTTTCACTTATCGTATATGGGGACCTTGATGTATCAATCATAGACGAAATGCCTCCAGGCAGGAAAAAGGTGGAGACTTATTTTATTGATACTGCAAAGAAGGAAAGGCTGATGAATTTCGTCAAAAAGGAGCTTGACGCAGGAAGACAGGCATATTTTGTATGTCCTCTCGTGGAGGAGTCGGAGAAGCTGGAGCTGAACTCGGCAGTGGAGTACAGCGAGGAAATAAAGACACAGTATTTTAAAAAGTATAAGGTGGGCTTGCTCCATGGAAAAATGAAGGCAGATGAAAAGAATGAAGTGATGGAGAGCTTCAGGGAAAAGGAAACACAAATACTTGTGTCTACTACAGTGATAGAAGTAGGGGTTAATATCCCTAATGCCACCATAATGGTTATAGAGGATGCCGACCGGTTCGGTATGGCTCAGCTGCACCAGCTGCGGGGAAGGGTAGGAAGGGGCGGAGACCAATCCTACTGCATACTTATATCTGACACTAAGAGTGAAACCGCACAGGAAAGGCTTAAATACATGACAAAGATAGAAAACGGCTTTGAGGTGGCTGAGAAGGATCTGGAATTCAGAGGCAGTGGAGAGATACTGGGACAAAGGCAGCATGGGCTTCCCGGCTTCAAGCTGGCTGATATATTCCGTGATGTGAAGCTTCTTAAGCTTTCAAAGGAAGCAGTGGAATACATATATGAAAATGACAAGCTTTCAAAGGTCGAGTACAAGCGGATGAAAACCATACTTGACAGCAGATTCCAGAAGATACTGGATGAAATAACGCTTAATTAGATACGAGATACGAGATGCGGGATACGAGATTTAAGCCATGCTTCGGAGCCTTTACTTAAAGCATGGGGCACGAGCTCAAAAATCGCGTAATTCGAAACGCGTAACGTGCAACCAAAATCTTTGCATAAGTTAGCAAATACATTATATTTTTTCCTTTGTTAACATAAATTACTGAGTTTAAAAAAATGTAAATAGAGTAAATTAATATTAGCAAAAGAAACAGGAGGTGCTACATATGCAAAGAAACACTGGTACATCAAATAATACTTTAGTACCGGAAGCAAAAGCTGCTTTAAGGACTTTCAGGGATCAGATTGCAACAGAATTAGGAACAGATCTTACAGGTTACAATGGAGATAAAACATCCTGGGAGTGCGGCAAAGTTGGCGGAGAAATGGTAAGAAGAATGATTGAACAGGCAGAAAGAAGCATGTCAGGAAGAAGATAAAACAACAAAAGGCGTTGGCCGGCAAGGCCAACGCCATTCTTTTTTAAAAGCAGAAAAAATACTGGTGACAATACTATGAGCATAATGCTAAAGTAATTGACACCAGTATCGGGAGAGGAGAAATTGAAGGAAGAGCTCTATGGGGAAATATAGTTTTCAGAATGTACCCGAATAAACGGATTAATTCTGCAGGGTGAATGTGAGACAAAGTCTCAAACCCACTATTAACTAACATCCCTAACATATATGATGTTCGATATGAGCTTTTTTTATTCAAGTATTATTTTTTATCTTTTTTTACGCAATCCGTTAGAAATACATCAAAAAGTGATAAAATACAAATAAATTTTTGTATAATAATAGTATTTATGTTAAAATGTAATTGTTAAAAATGTCCCTTATGCATAGGAGGTTAATTCTTTGCGAGTTATTGCAGGAGAGTTCGGAGGGAGAAGACTTGACCCCATAGAAGGTACGGATATCAGACCTACTTCAGACAAAGTCAAGGAATCCTTGTTTAATATACTTGGTGATACTGTAATTGACAGTATTTTTCTGGATTTGTTCGGCGGCACGGGGGGTATAGGTATTGAAGCGCTGAGCCGTGGAGCAAAGCATGTGGTTTTTATTGATACCAGCATAAAGAGTATAAAGGTGCTGAAGGGAAACCTGAAAAACTTGAATGTGGAAGATAATGTGGAGGTTTTTCATACGGACTATTCTACGGCAATAGGCAAGCTGCACAAGTACAACAAGCAGTTTGATATTATATTCATTGATCCTCCTTACAGCGTTGGAATGGCTAAGGCTGCTTTGGAAGAGCTTGATAAGAATCCTATAATAGCACAATCCGGGTTGGTTATAGTGGAGCATGATTCAAGGGATGATATGCCACAGAGAGTGGGTAAATTGCATATGTGCCGTATCAAACAATATGGAAACACTACCTTATCCTTTTATAATATAAATGAGCAAATGCAGCAGAAGGAGGAGTAAGCTTGAGAATAGCAGTTTGTCCCGGAAGCTTTGACCCTGCTACCAATGGACATATTGATATAATAGAAAGGTCAGGGTTGCTTTTTGACAAGGTTATAGTGGCAGTATTGAATAATCCTAAGAAGCAGCCTCTTTTTTCAGTTGAAGAGAGAGTTGAAATACTGAAGAAAACATGCGGTGCTATGAAGAATGTGGAAATCGACAGCTTTACGGGACTCTTGACTGAATATGCAAAAAGTAAAAATGCCAATGTAATAGTAAAGGGCTTAAGAGCTGTTTCAGATTTTGAATATGAATTGCAGATGGCTCTTATGAATAAGAAATTGAATCCGGAGATTGAGACGGTATTTATGATGACCAGCAGCAAATACTCATACTTAAGCTCCAGCCTGGTAAAGGAAGTAGCACGACTTGGGGGTTGTATCAAAGGCTTGGTACCAGAGATCATAGAAGGTGAAATTTATAAGAGATTTAAATAGTGCCCCATATGGCAATAGTAAGGAAGCATTTACGCGGAATTTGAATTAAGAATATAAAGTGTTTTTCGCGAAATATATAGGAGGTTGGTATTATGGAGGTTATGTTGCTATTAGATGCCCTTGAGGATATATTGGAAAAGGCCCCCAATCTTCCGTTGTCCAGTAAGTCTGTAATTAATAAGGATGAACTGCAGGAAATTATAAAGGATATAAGAATAAAGCTGCCTGATGAGATAAAACAGGCTCAATGGATCAAGGAAGAAAGACAGAAAATACTTATAGAAGCTAAAAAAGAAGCAGAAGCTCTAAGAAAAGAATGTGAAGAAAAGATGCACAGGATTAAGGAGGAACGGCAAAGAATTCTTGCGGAAGCGGAGAGGGAGGCTGAGATCCTTAAGAAGGAAGCAGATAAGAAGGTTCAGGAGCTTATCGATGACAGCGATATTATGAAGAGGGCAAACGAGCAGGCGAAGGAAGTAATAATTGCCGCTCAGATAGATGCGAAGAAAATAAGGCTCGGCTCCAAGGCTTATGCGGATGAATTGCTGGCGGAGCTTGAAAAGCATGCAGCAAATGTTATGGATACGATAAAAAATAATAGGGATGAGCTTAAAAACTTCAAAAGTTAAGCTCATGGATATAATTAGCTAATACATACGAAAAGGCTTTGATGAAAAAGGCCTTTTTTTATGTTTGAAAATAGACACAGCCATTATGAAAGCGAGTATGAACAGCAGATTTATAGTTGAATTCATAAAGACATGAATCCAATTATAATTTACAGTAGCCTCCCATATATCTGTCCCGGCTATTCCGGATAAATTGAACACCTGCATATCAGAAAACCAGGTAATCAGGATAAATGAGTAGAGTGCTGCAATTATGCCCTGCAGCAGCTTGAAAATAAAGTAAACACTGAATTTCAAGTCGGTTTCGGATACTATGCTCATCACCTGTGCATTTACCGACAGCCCCCCAAAGCCGATCATAAAGCTTACCATGATTGCCTTATATATCAGAGGTACTTGAAGTAAGGCACACTCTTTTGCACCATTGGTAACCTCCAAAAAGCCTATAAGAAAGCTGGATACCATGTCGGGAGTGACTGTTTCAAAGGGAAATGCTTTTGACAGTATGATGGAAAAAAAGCTCAGAAAACCCGATAATTTCAGCATGCTGGTTATTACTGAAAAGAAAATGATGAATCCGCCAATCATAAGTATCAGATTTACTCCATTTTTTACCGCATCTCCCATCAGCACTCCGATAGGCCTTCCGTCTTTCCTTCTGTAATCAAGCATATCAGTTAGAGGATTGGACAGACTATCGTTCTTTATTACAGGTTTTTCTTTGCCATAGTATCTCATAAGAAAACCTATAGTAACAGCAGACAGGTAATGGGAAACTGCCAGAAAGAAGCCAAGGGCGGGGTTGTTCATGATGCCGGTGGCAACAGCTCCTATAATGAACAGTGGTCCGGAAGTGCTGCACAAGCCTAGAAGCCTTTGTCCCTCCATATGAGTGCAAAGCTTTTCCTGACGCAGCTTGGCAGTTATCTTTGCACCAACAGGATATCCGGAGGACATACTCATGAAGAAGCCGAAAGAACCTTCTCCGGGTACATTGAACACAGGCCTCATAAGGGATTTGAAAGTAGATCCGAAGAAGCTGACGATTCCCAGACCTATTAGTATTTCTACACAAATGAAAAAGGGGAGAAGCGCGGGGCAGACCACATTGAACCAGAGCTTCAAGCCATCTGATGCGGCGGTGAAGGCATCATTGGGATATATGACTATGCAGGCCACCAGCAGGCAGAAGATAATGGAATATGTAAAGGTGGAAATATTGTTTTTGTTCATGATATACCTCTAAATATAATTAATAGGGTCTATATATTTATATTTAGAGGGAACTGAGTTTATGTATAGATAGGAGGATACCAAAATAATCTAGTGCATACCCAAAATAGAAGCAGACATGTCTATAGCCACATATAAGTATACACTAACCTCTATAATAATACGGAGAAGTCAGATAATCCTCTGAGCCCTTTTTGAATTCTGGGGTTCTGTATGCCAGGTTATATATGTCGGTGGATAATATATCGTAGTCGAACATTCTTTTGATTCGCTCGTCCGGGCATCTAAAGTCAGCCACTTTTGAGATCACCGGATATGGTGAGCACTTTTTTATCTCTTTTATAAGCTTTGTTCCATTTTCATTAAAGGCCAGCACTCTTATATAAGCAGGGCAATTTATTTCCTTGAATAATGCTATGTCGCTTTTTTGAATATCCAGCAGAAGATGGCATAGAAGGCGCTGTATATAAGTCCTTGTGTAACGTTTTGTCTTGACTGCTTCGATCAGTTCTTCACTGCTGGTGCAGGTTTGCGCGTGTTTCTTAAGCCTGTTCTCTATTCCTTCTCTGACATTGATATATTTCCTGAGCTCTGCCTCATCAATCAGTCTGAGCCTGTACAGCAATATATCGGAAAAGTCATTCAGGTATAAAGGATGCCTGTTTGAAGCAACAGAAGCTTCTATAATACCAACAGAGTTTTCGGGTATTGATTGTCTGACCTTTTCCGAAATTCCATTTGCGCTTATTTCAAGCCTGATTGCTGTTGCACTGGCTATATCACTTGTAATGCCGGTATCGCTATAACCGCTTGCAATACGCTTCACAGCAACAGGCTCTATGGTACTGTTCATGGTCATCAGAGCCTTGATATACTCAATACCCAATACATTATTGGGATTCCTCAAAATATCATCGGTATGGGCTTGTTCTTCTTCTCCTAAATACGAGGACAAGGCCTTTGATACTGCTTTGGGATAAGAAATGCCTTGTGTAAGCTGTGTTCTGAGAAGCTGCTTGAAGGCATCGGGTTCATTGTTCAGCAGCTTTGCCAATTGGTGCAGGGTGTCGGTATCCCCAAGCTCACTTCCGAAGCAGATATAATCTATGATCCCCATGGAATCAAATATTTTAACTGCACCCAATGCGAATATTTCTGCAGGCTGGCAGGCATATACTACGGGAAGCTCCATTACAAGGTCTGCACCATTCATAACAGCCGTTTGCGCCCGGGACCATTTGTCAAATATGGCAGGTTCTCCCCTTTGTACAAAGCTGCCGCTCATGATGCAGACGGTATAGTCTGCACCACAGGCTTCCTTTGCTGCCTGTATGTGGTACTTATGTCCATTATGGAAAGGATTATATTCTGAAATTATACCAACAACTTTCATGAAAGCTCTCTCCTATAGTATGTAATATTTATGTATTGGCATGTGCATATAGCTCATGTTTTGAGAAGACCTTCAAAGCCTTGCCCAAATCCTCGCATCTCGTATCTCGTATCTTGCATCTAATACATCCTATTCTACCATATTTTGAACTTGCATATGTGTAATTAAGACATCAATAGAGGAAATACTATATTATACTTTGTTATTTATTTTACACAAAAAGCAGGAAAAATGTTATTTATATAGAAAAGAGTACTGTTCATATTATTTTTGGGGAGGTACATATTTAATGAAAATTCTGGTTATTAACTGCGGCAGCTCTTCATTGAAGTATCAGCTGGTTGATATGCAAAATGAAGAAGTTATCGCAAAGGGTCTTGCAGAAAGAATAGGGATTGAGGGCTCTGTATTAAAGCATCAGCCCAATGATTCAGACAAAATATCAATAGAAAGACCCATGCCGACGCACAAGGAAGCCTTACAGACAGTCGTTGATGCATTGCTTGATGCGAATTACGGTGTAATTAAAGACATGAGCGAGATATCCGCAGTAGGACATAGAGTGGTTCATGCAGGAGAGAAATTTGCTTATTCGGTAATGTTGAATGAAGCTGTAATGAATGCATTGAAGGAGTGCATAGAAGTGGCTCCTTTGCATAATCCTCCGAATATCATGGGAATAGAAGCATGCAGACAGATCATGCCAAATGTTCCTATGGTGGGAGTATTTGATACAGCATTCCATCAGACTATGCCAAAGGAAGCATACATATATGCCATACCTTATGAATTCTATGAAAAGTACAAGATAAGAAGATATGGCTTCCATGGAACATCCCACAAATACGTTGCCGAGAGGGCAGCAGAAATGATTGGAAAGCCCATTGATCAGCTGAAGCTTATAACCTGCCACCTGGGAAATGGTGCCAGCATTACGGCAGTAAAGCACGGAAAGTCTGTAGAGACCAGTATGGGCTTTACGCCTCTTGAGGGACTCGCAATGGGAACAAGATCCGGAGACATAGATCCTGCAATAGTTAAGTATATTGCAGAAAAAGAAAACATCAATGTAGCCAAGGTTGATGAAATACTCAACAAAAAGTCAGGTGTATTGGGCATGTCTGGTGTAAGCAGTGATTTCAGAGATATCGAGGATGCTGCAGAAAAGGGTAATGTAAGAGCAAAGCTTGCTCTTGATGTATTTGTTCATAAGGTAAAGAAATACATAGGAGCATATGCAGCTGTCATGAACGGTGTTGATGCAATCATATTCACAGCGGGACTTGGAGAAAATTCCGGATACATCAGATCAGAAGTGTGCAAGGATATGTCCTTCCTCGGAATTGAGCTGGATGAAGCAAAGAACAATGTAAGAGGAAAGGAAACCGACTTGTCAAAAGCAGGAGCAAAGGTAAAAATTCTTCTTGTGCCGACAAATGAAGAGCTTATGATTGCCAGAGACACAAAGAAGATTATAAGTAAATAGTATAACTGTAAAAAGCAGGGAAACCTGCTGAGGCTAATGACAAAGTAGCGAAAATAAAGCAGCCATGTATAGCACGGAATATCCCTTAGCTATGACATGGCTGCTTGC
>LOES01000215.1 GCA_001515955.1 Clostridia bacterium BRH_c25
CCAAATTTGTTTGCAGGCACTACTATGTCATGATCATTAAAAAGAGTGATTGCACCCAACATAAGGAGAGTTTCCTTTATTGCTACTACCACAATTATCCAGAAGGGTATCTGATCCTTTAATGTTATACTGATCAAAACTGTAAGCAGCATCAGCTTATCAGCAAGAGGGTCAAGTACAATTCCCAATCTGGTAATAAGATTGTACCTGCGTGCGATAAAACCGTCAAGTATGTCAGTCAGCCCAGCTACCACAAATATTACTATGGCTATTCTAATACCATATTCCATTTGAGAGAAAAAATAATATACAAATCCCGGAATCAATAAAAGTCTAATGATGGTCAATGCATTTGGAATATTCATAGCTCACCTCTCTATAATACATTTGCATGTATATTGGTGTTCTTTCAATATGCAGCTCCGAATTGATACTAATATATTCCCCACAAACGAACCTAAATATTTACCGATGCTTCTTCCAATCTGCTGACATTATAATAATATTTTACCATTTCCAGGACAGCAAATCCACAAAAATGCATTTCACTAAACTCTATTAAATCATAAAAATTAAAATGGACTGTCTCAGAATAAATTACTTCACATAATATGAAAATGATAGTATCAAAGTTAAAATATTAGTTTACCACAGCTCTTAGCTATTGCTGAACTATTACCAAATCTATGATTGGGGGGTATTTAGTGAGAAAATATACTAAACTCATATCACTCATACTGGCTGCTCTTATTGTGCTATCCTCTGTGGCAATGCTGTCCACAGGCTGCAGCAAGAAAGAGCTTACCACTGTCAGGCTTAATGAAGTGGTGCGCTCGATTTTCTACGCTCCGCAGTATGTTGCGATCAACAAGGGCTTTTTTGAAGAACAGGGCTTGAAAATTGAGCTGACTACCGGACAAGGTGCGGATAAAACAATGACCGCATTACTCTCAGGCCAATGTGATATCGGCTTCGCAGGCCCTGAAGCCAGTATCTACGTGTATAATCAGGGCAAGGAAGATTATGCTGTATTATTCGCACAGCTCACCCAGCGTGACGGTTCTTTCCTGGTAGCAAGGAACAATGAGCCTGAATTCAAATGGGAGAACACCAAGGGAAAAGTGATAATAGGCGGGAGGCCGGGCGGAGTACCGGAAATGACACTTGAATACATACTAAAGAAGTATGGAGTAATCCCTGGAAAAGATGTTGAGATAATCACCAATTTACAGTTCACAGCTACTGCCGGTGCATTTACCAGCGGAACAGGCGACTATGTTGCATTGTTTGAGCCAACAGCTTCGATGCTTGAGAAAGAAAATGCAGGCAAGATCGTATCCTCTATTGGAGAAGAAAGTGGTTTAATCGCTTATACAGCCTATTTCACAACAAAAAGCAATATAAGCAAGAATCCTGAACTGATTCAGAAGTTCACAAACGCATTCTATAAAGGTCAGCTTTGGGTTCAGAGCCATACAGCAGAGGAAATAGCCAAGGAAATCAAACCATTCTTCCCTGATTCCGACGATGATTTGCTCATCACAGTTGTTAATAGGTACAAGGAAATCGATGCCTGGTGTGAAAATCCGATCACTACTCCCGAGTCTCTGGAATTGCTGCAGGAAGTAATGCAGTCCGCAGGAGAACTGGATAAAAAAGTAGAGTATGATAAAATTGTGACTCAGGAATTTGCCAAAAAGGCAATGGAGACTGTGAAAGAATAAGCTAAAAGACCGGAGCATATCAATTGAACTCCGGTCTTTATTTAACTACAGAGCAGTAACCTCAGAGCAGACATGTATAGCCACATATAAGTATACAGAAATTGATGGTTCTAAGTAACTCCGCCTAAGATAAACCTAGCGCCTTAAAATGGTCGTCCTTGACCTTTAAGGATATTGAACGCACAAGCAGTATCATGTGGGCAAGCTGCGTTCAATAACATTCAAGGTTGACATTTCATGAATGAATTGTCGGCTCGGCGTCCATGCCTCGCATACGGTTTTTCTAAGGCTTCGTTACTAAGAACCATTAACAATTTCTGTATAAGTATATTTAGGCTATTACATGTCTGCTCTGTAGTTTGTCTTTATACTGGTCTTATACTCACCAACCACTTTTCTATACTGGTACAGGCTTCCTCCATATTGTCGGTGTTGATTGTCAGCTCATATTTGAAACCCTTTTGCTCATTTTCATACATGGGATCATAATACCTTACCATAAGGTCTCCGGCTACCTCGCTGTATTTCCCTTCTTCTACGCTCCGGGTATATTCTTCGATCCTCCTGGCAGAAATGTGTTTCCCCAGCTTTTCAAGGGAATTCTTTATATCGGTACTATAATCCGGTCCTTGCGTATATTCCTCAACAATCCTGCGAACCCGCATCTCAAGGCTTCCCTCTGCAAGTATATGCCTTCCGGCTTTCATACTTTGCATAATATAGTGCGGAACCACTATATTGCCTATTCTGCTGCTTTCCCCTTCAACAAATACAATATCTGATTTTCTGCACTTCAAGCTGTCATATACAAGTGATTCAAACTGTTTCTGGCTTACACGGCTTCCAAGACCAACGTCTCCGAGAAGCGAACCCCTATGGTTCGCATACTTCTCCAGATCCAGCACATCGTGGCCCTTGTTTTCAAGTATTTTGAGCAGTTCTGTTTTTCCTGTCCCCGTATAACCGTGTATAACTATATAATGCACCTCACTGTTAATTTTGGGAAGCATGGTATTAACTACCGACCGGTAGCCCTTATACCCGCCCATAAGCTTGACCGCCCCAACGCCAAGAGAGCTTAGAAGGGCACAGACAGAGCTGCTTCTAAGTCCTCCCCGTTCACAAAACAATATTATTTTATCATGCTCCTTCTTGAGCTTTGTTATTTCTTCATAAAGTACCGGTAGCTTTTTTGAAGCGAAATCCACACCAATTTTTTTTGCTTTTTCTATACTTTCATGGTTGTACACCGTCCCTATAAGCTTCCTCTCTTCATTATCAAAAAGTGGAAGATTCACAGCTCCCGGAATGGTAAATTCCCCATATTCCAGTGGGCTTCTCAAGTCAACAAGTATGTAATCTCCACATAATTCATCATATTTTATTGAATTGTACATTTTTCCTCGCACCTCGTATCCCGCATCTCGTATCTCGCATCTAAATTATATTTTACCACAAAAAAACCTTTATATTGACATCGAAATAAAAAGATTATATAATATACCTATACCGGGTATATGTAAAGGAGTGATGATTGTGAAGAAGGCATATTTGAATGATAAGAGCTGTGACAAGTCGCCGTTTTGCGGAGCAAAGAGAGTCTGTCCCACAGGGGCAATAAAATTTGAAAAAGAAGGGCTCTTCTCCGGAAAAGTTGTAATAGACAAAGAAAAATGTATAGGCTGTTCAAAATGTGTAGCTTATTGCCCTCATAATGCAATTTCCATGAAGTAAAAAAGTAAAAGAATCCAATTAAGGATTCTTTTTTTCATAGACTTTTTCGCCTTTTATATATGTTGCTATTATCTCAATGCTTATAATTTCTTCCGCTGACATATTTGTTATATCCCCGGACAGTACTGCAAAATCTGCCAGATGTCCTTCCTTCAGTCTTCCAAGCTCTTTCTCCCTGTGATTCACATAAGCAGCATTGACAGTATAACACTTAAGTGCCTGTATCGGCGTTACCGTCTCATCCTCATTCATCTGCTTGCAGCATGCCGCATGTATTCCAAGTATTGGTTCGAAGCCTATATACTTTGTTCCGTCAGGCTTAGCTGGAAATTCTTCTCCACCATAAGGCCAATCACTGTTAAAAATCACATTTATCCCTTCATCAATAAAGCTCTTGAATCTATATACCCTTGGAAGCCTTTCTTTCCCGAGTCTCGACAATGTCAGGTCCACTTCATACAGGAATACCGGCTGGAAGGATGCTGTTATTGAATTCTTCTTAAATCGTTTTATATCCTCGTCTTTCACTATCTGTGCATGCTCTATCCTGCATCTATGCTTGCTTCCTTTAGTATTGTTGAGCTTGTCAAATGCATCGAGTATGATACTCACTGCCTGGTCTCCTATTGCATGAAAATTAACAGCACGACCTTTTGATGCATTACTGCTTATTATTTCCATCAGATCATCTTCTTCAATAAGCTGGAGTCCGGTATTCCCCGGGTCATCGGCGTACTCTTCCCAAAGCAATCCGGTTCTTGAACCAAAGCTTCCGTCCATGAAGTACTTGGGAGGTCCTATTTTCAGTCTCTCATTCTGATTGGATTTGTTTTCTTCAAAATCCTCCACAAGATCCTCATCAATTCCATTAGGCGAAGCAGTTATCCTTAGCTTCAGCTTCCCCTCCGCCCCAAGCTTTCTATAAAGCTCCAGATATCTTCCGTACTGAATGGAGATATCATTTACGGAGGTGATTCCATTCTTCAAAAATAAATCCTGTGCGCTTAGTATTACCTTCTGGATATAATTATCCGGAAGCAGGCATTCTATACTTGCCAGAATATCTATCGCAGTATTCTCAAAAAACATTCCGGTAGGCAATCCATCTGCCCCCCGGGGTGCTTCCGGTGAAGGCTCCAGAGTTTGAAGACCCAAACGTTCTAAAGCAGCAGTATTGACACATAGCGAATGTCCGTCCATCCTGACCAGTACCATGGGATGACTGCTGCAAAGCTCATCCAGAATATACCTGTCCGGGAACTTGCCTCCAAACAGCTTCTTTTCGTCCCAACCATGTCCAATAATCCATTCTTCCGGGGCAATTTTCCCACAATAAGCCTGCACACTCTCCTTCAGCTTTTTATTATTGCTGCGGTTCCTTAGGTTCAGTTCCATAAGGCTCCTCATTCCTGTAGCAATGTGGAGATGGGATTCCCAGAAACCGGGAATTACAACTCCACCCTTAAGGTCTGTTTGTTTTGCTCCTTCATATTCAGGTTTGATACTGCCCTTACCTATCTCCACAATTCTCCCTGCATCAACTGCAATGTAGTCCCCATGCGGCATGTCATCATCCAGTGTAACTATTTGGCAGTTCTTGAAAATTTCCATATAGCACCTCACTGTTATTCATAAATCCCTAATTATTTATCATATTTCCTCATTGTCCAAGCTTAATCTGAACCGGGCTATCACTCTTTATAATTCCCTTTTTACCAATGCCAAGCTGCCCATAACTGTTATTTCCCCAGACTTCCAGGGTACCGTTCTCCTTGACAGCCGCCGTATAGTTGTAGCCGGCCGAAATATACTTGATATCCTTTAATGCCTTTAACTGCATAGGGGATTCTACTATTCCCATGTCTACAGCTCCAATCTGCCCGTAGGAGTTATCTCCCCATGCCCATACACTTCCATCCTTTTTTATTACATAGCAGTGGTTTCCCCCTGCTGATATTATACTAACACCCGTCAAGCCCCTTACTATATATTTCCCTTTGCTCACCTTTCTGCTCTCCAGTCCAAGCTGTGCATAATCATTGCTTCCCCATGCAAATACCTGCCCATCAGACTTAAGAGCCAGGGAAAAGTTGCTGCCTGCAGCTATCTGTCTGATGCCTCTCAATCCAACAATTGCCTTCGGTATTTTGACACCCTCATCATCTTCAGCTCCAATACCATCCATCTGACCATATGTATTACTTCCCAACCCCCATATACTCTCATCATTTTTTATCGCTATAGCAAAATCCTTGCCTGCACTAATGCTTTTTATGTTGTTTACTTCTTTGACATTCCTCGGAATAGACCTGTTAATGTCTGTGGGATCATTTTTGCGCGTATATCCGCTGTTTCCCCAAACCCATAGAGTCCGGTTGCTTTTCAATGCTATTGTAAAACCGTCTCCCGCACAGGCAGACATTACATTGTCTATCCCCGTGACCTGCACCGGACTAAGTCTGTTCTCATAAGTACCGTCTCCCAGCTCCCCTGCTCCGTTGCTGCCCCACGCCCATAGCGTGCCGTCACTTTTCAATGCCAGTGCGTGGGTGTTGCCTGCACTTATGGAAATTATATTATCCAGCCCTTCTATCTTAAGAGGAATGAGACTTTCAACCTTGGTTCCCACACCAAGCTGCCCATATGAGTTGTCTCCCCAAGCCCATACTGTGCCATCCTTTTTTAAAGCCAAAGTATATTTTTGTGAAGCAGCTACTGTCTTGACATCTTTAAAGTCCGGTACAACTATCGGCTCAGGCTCCAGGAAGTTTGCCCCATAGCCCAACTGTCCAACATTGTTGTCCCCCCAGGCCCACAAGGTGCCATCACTTTTCAACACAGCCAAATGCCTGTCTCCTGCCGATATTGCCGAAACCGCCTCAATACCGTATACCCTCCGGGGTACAAGCTCCTCATTATCCCAAATCCATACCCTGCCAGTATTGTCAAGGGCCAGTGTCTTGAAGCCTCCTGCATCACAAAGCTCCTTTACGCCGGAAACTCCGGTGAGTTTTACAGCCCCTTGCCCGTTTGTACTCCAATACCATACATCTCCTTCCGAATCTAACCCGAAGGTTCTGTAAATGCCTTCAGATATAGCTGCAATATTTGGTATGTTGTCTATTGCCTCTGCTTTTACCACAGTCCCTCTGAATGTCCATACAGAACCCGCAGACTTTATGGCAACAGCATTATATCTCAATGCAGCAACACTTTCAGAATCAGAGAAGTTCCTAACCAACTCCGGTGGATACTTTCTCGTACTGCTTCCTCTATTTATATAGCTCCCCCATATGTATACACTTCCGTCTGTTCTTGATGCCATGGAATAGTTAATACCCGCTGAAATGGCCTTTATACTTGACACTTTTGGCACCTGTATGGGTTCATATACCTTATCGGCAGCCCTTGTATCACTTATTTGCCCATGCAGGTTGCTTCCGACCCCCCAAACTGTTCCATTTCCTTTAAGTGCCAGTATGAACCCATTACCCACTGAAACTGATACGGAATTTTCAAAACCTTCTATTCTTAGAGGCTTATAGCTGAATTTCAGTTTGTCTCCTGCCCCAAGCTGTCCATAGCTGTTGTCCCCCCACGCCCAAACGTTTCCATCTTCTGTAAGCACAGCAGTATTGTTAAGATAGGACGAAACGGCAGTTATCCTTAAATCTGAAATATCAGTATCGTTTTCCCCAGCATATACACTCTGTTGCAGCATAGGCATAAATACCAAGCAAGTCAAAAGCAGCAACACGCAAAGCCTCTTCATAATAATCACTCTCCAATCCCTAAGGCTATTTAAATAAACATCTACTACTATTATTATATTACCAATAACATGGATAGAACAAGGTTTTATTCAATTAAATAGCCATACTGGGTAGAATACGTGCATTTCATTCACTAATCCTGCTGTTATTGAATATTATGGAGTTATAAGAACTATCTGGGGGTGTAGCATTGGACAAGGTAGTAGAGCTAAAAAACGTGACTATGAACTACCATACACTTGACGGTGAAACCCAGGCCATTAGTAATTTATCACTGGACGTAAGAAAAGGAGAGTTTGTGAGCATAGTCGGTCCCAGCGGCTGCGGCAAGTCAACCTTGCTGTCTCTTATTTCCGGGCTCATAAAAGCTTCCACAGGTGAAATTTTAATTGATAATGAGCCTGTAAACGGACCATCCCACAATGTCGGCTATATGCCGCAGAGAGACCATCTTTTCGGATGGCGTACAATACTTAAGAATACAACAATAGGCCTTGAAATCCAGAATAAGCTGAACAAGGATACCTTGAGAAATGCAGAAAGGCTTCTTGAGGAATATGGACTTGGTGAATTCAAGAGTTACTACCCTAAACAGCTTTCAGGCGGCATGCGTCAGAGAGCAGCACTTATAAGGACCTTGGCGGCCAATCCTGAAATTCTGCTGCTGGATGAACCTTTTTCAGCCCTCGACTATCAGACGCGGCTCGCTATTTCTGAAGAAATTTGGCTTATAATAAAAAAGGAAAAGAAAACGGCTATTCTTGTTACTCATGACATAGCAGAAGCTGTTTCAATGTCCGACAGAGTAATTGTTCTTTCAAAGAGACCTGCAGAAGTAAAGTCGGAGCATCAGATAGAACTGACTACCAGTGGCTGTAAAACTCCGATAATCTGCAGAGAAGCTCCTGAATTCAGAGTATATTTCAATAAGATATGGAAGGAGCTGGATGTTCATGTCTGAAGAGCATACTGTGCCGGTCGTACATCACTCAAGGGAGCATCTGGAATTCATGAGAAAAGAAAAGGCAGCAAAGAAAGCAGTTCTGTTATCCAGAATAATAATACTGGCAGCCATATTTGTATTATGGGAAATCGCAGCTATGCTGAAATGGATAGACCCTTTTATAATGAGCCAACCTACCAGAATTGCCAGGACTATTGTGAACCTCTCAAAAGACGGCTCCCTTTTCCTGCATACAGGGGTGACAATATATGAGACCATTATAGGATTTTTGTCCGGAACAATCCTGGGTACTCTTATTGCAATAGTGCTGTGGTGGTCAGAGTTTACAGCCAAAGTACTGGATCCTTATCTTGTAGTGCTCAATGCGCTGCCGAAAACAGCTTTGGGTCCTATAATACTCGTATGGGTTGGTGGAACTACCGGTTCAATCATAGTAATGGCTCTTCTCCTATCCGTCATTGTTACTATACTTAATGTTTATCAGTCCTTCAGGAGCTGCGACGATGATAAAATCAAGCTGTTAAAAACCTTTGGTGCAACCAAGCTGCAAGTGCTTGGAAAGGTTGTGTTTCCGTCAAGCATTCCCGAGATGATATCCACTCTGAAAATCAATGTAGGATTGTCTCTGGTCGGCGTCATTGTCGGTGAGTTCCTCGTTTCAAGGGCAGGCTTAGGCTACTTGATAATCTACGGAGGTCAGGTATTCAAGATGGACCTGGTTATGACCAGCGTAATTATACTCGCTGTGGCTGCCGCATTGATGTATCTGACAGTGGCATGGGTGGAGAAGAAGTTTATAAAGAGATAAAAAACGGTGCAAACCGTTTTTTATCTCTTTATGATCTCCAATAATTCCTTTGTATCATGAACTACATAATCCGCTGATGCATCATCTCCTTGAAAGCCGTGGGCGGCACTCCATTTTACAAGCACAGCCTTGACATCTGCACCGTGGGCACAGTGAATATCGAAAACACTATCCCCCACCATTATTGCATCACTTGGATGCGCTCCCAAAAGCTCAAGGGCTTTAATAACCGGAGCAGGATTGGGCTTATGCAGCTCCGTATCCTCAAGAGCTACAAATACATCAAAATGCTTCTTTATATCAAACAACTCCAGACCCATAAGGGCTACCTTTTTTCTTTTCGATGTAACCAACCCCAAGGTGAAGCCTTGCCTCTCGAGCTCCTCCAGAAGCTCCTTAACCCCTTCGAATATTGTCACTGTGTCGTCATGTCTCGACTCATTATACTCAATATAGGTCTTGAATAATTCATCAGCCTTCTCCTTGGAATATCTCCCCAGAGTTACTATAAGAGGCTCCCCAAAATACTTGAGTATTTCCTCTTCGCTGACCTCCAGTCCCAGGACAGTCTTATATGTATACTTGAAAGATTCAATTATAAGCTTGTTTGTATTGATCAGTGTCCCGTCAAGGTCAAATAGCACATATTTATATCCCATATAATGCTCCTTTTCTGCAAATTTTTATCCTAGGGAATATTCTATCACATATTTTCGTCTAAATAAACGTATGCAAAATGTAACATGAATTTTGACCTACAATAATGTATAATATAGTAATACTGGAATTTTAGCTAAATATTATAATGGCTGGTGATACAATGTTTGAAGTTCTTTCCTGGAGTTATAGATTCATATATGCTTTTTTGGCTTCCGGCTTCACAATTTGCTGCTATATGTCATATTATAAAAACAATCGCATTTGGCGATTCCTTGCTCCATTTTTGAATATAGTCCTGATAGTATTGAATTTTGCACTGATTTCATATTATTTTGAGCCTCTGGACTTTATAGCTTTATATATAGGCGGTGGTCTTGCCGTTTCCTATATGGTATCAAGGCTGCTGATCGGAAAGCTTTTGAAGCCTGACAACCACCTTATGCTTGATATGGTATTCAACCTGCTTTCCATAGGACTTGCCATGTTATACAGACTGAGTACTGAATATAGCATCAAGCAGGCTTATTTTTCAATAGTTGGAATACTTGCATTTTTTGCAGTCATTGTACTCATGAAAAGATTCGAGATACAATATAAGCACCATATGCTGCTTGGAGGTTCGATTCTTGTACTTCTCCTAGTAACCCAAATTTGGGGTACTGAAATCAACGGCTCAAAGAATTGGATAGCTCTCCCCTTCGCAAATATACAACCCTCAGAATTCATAAAGCTGATATTTGTATTCTTCATGGCCTGTCTGCTGAATGAAGAGCTAAGCCTCAAAAGATTTATCAAAATCGCCGGGTCAATGCTTGTGATTGTTATATTTTTCGTCTTGCAAAGGGATATGGGCTCCGCTTTCTTATTCTTTATTGTATTTCTGGTGATGTTGTTTACTAAAGATATCAAGGGCTACTATACTGCAGCCTCTGCGGCCGCGGCGATCGGTGGAGCTTTTATAAGCTACTTTACCTTCTCATACATCAAATTCCGTGTGCTGGCCTGGGTCAACCCCTGGAAATATGTTGCAGGCAAGTCCTATCAAATAACACAGTCACTTTTTGCAGTTGCCACAGGTGGCCTTATAGGCACGGGACTGTTCCTTGGGAATCCGCTGTTCATACCTGCTGTACACACTGATTTTATATTTTCTGCCATATGCGAAGAGACAGGTATCCTTGGAGGGATTTTCCTGTTGACTATATATGCCCTTCTTAGCGTCATAGGTATGGAAATAAGCTCAAACTGCAGCAATCCCATATATTCCACAGCAGCTTTGGGGCTTACATCTCTTACTGTGGTTCAGACGCTGGTAATCATTTGTGGTGTACTGAACATAATACCCATAACAGGTGTGACCCTTCCATTTATAAGCTATGGAGGCAGTTCACTGCTGTCACAGTTCCTGAACCTGGGGCTGTTGTACTATATAAGCTCAAGATCCGAGATACGAGATACGAGATGCGAGGAATAAGCGATTTCTGCGAAGCGTTGCTTGGCCTATTGCCGCATAATACTCGTGACCCCAGTAATAACCGAGGTGATTCATTTGAAAGACAGAGTTAATATAATAAAATATGTATACTTGTCCTTATTTGCACTGATATGCCTGTATCTTCTCTATTTCAACCTGTTTGAAGCCAGAGTGATATCCTCCAACTCATACAATAGAAGACTCAGAGAATCAAGCGAAAATGTAGTCAGGGGAAGCATACAGGATAGACAGGGAGAAGTGCTGGTAAAGAGCACAAAATATAACTCCGGGGTAAGGCGCAAATATATCTATCCCAGATCCTTTTCCCATATCATAGGGTATTCAAGCAAAAATTATGGCTCTTCGGGGCTTGAAGCCACTTACAGCAAGGAGCTTATGAATTCCAGCAACACAATAGAAGCCTTGAGGAGCAAAATCAATAATTACTCTATCAATGGTGACAATATAATGCTAACCTTGGACCGCTCCCTGCAAGCCTATGCTGCTGAGCAGCTTCAGGGGAAACGGGGAGCAATAGTAGTGCTTCGGCCTGACACGGGAGAAATACTGGCAATGGTAAGCAAGCCGGATTATGATCCTTCCGGTATACAAAACAACTGGGAGAGCTTGATAAAAGACAAGAAGGGTCCTCTTCTGAACAGAGCTACAGAAGGACTTTACCCTCCCGGCTCTATATTCAAGCTGGTAGTTTCCTCCTCAATATTGAAAAACAATTTGCAGGATATAGAAGTAGAATGTACCGGTGAAGTGAATATTGGCGGCTATATTATAAAAGACAGTGAAAGCAAGCCTCATGGCAAAATAACCCTTGATGAAGCCTTAAAGTACTCCTGCAACTCTTATTTCATAAAACAGGGGCTACGTCTTGGAAACAAAAATATACTCAATGAGGCTACAAGGTTCCGGTTTGGCAAGAGCATACAAACAGATATAAAGGTTTCCTCAAGTGTTTTCCCAAACAAAATTGACGATAAAAATGTTGCACAGCAGTCCATTGGCCAGGGTGAAGTCCTTATGACTCCCATGCATGCTGCTTTAATGGCAGCAGCAATAGCGAACAAGGGCATAATGATGCAGCCTTATGCTGTGAGCAGCATAACAGACAACGAAAATAGAATAATAAAGGAATACAAGCCAAAGCAAATTGGTCAGGTAATGGACAGTAAAACTGCAGAAGCACTAAGAGACATGATGGTTGAAGTGGTGAATTCCGGCACAGGCACAAGGGCTAAAGTAAGCAAGGTTGTAGTAGCCGGCAAAACCGGCACTGCCGAGACCGGGGAAAATCAAAAATCCCATGCCTGGTTCGTAGGTTTTGCTCCGGCTGACGAACCCACTGTTGCAATTGCAGTACTGGTTGAAAATGGCGGCGGAGGCGGCAGCACAGCTGCACCAATAGCCTCAAGAGTCCTGAAAAAAGCACTGAGTATAAAATAGGAACGGATAACACGGGACACACGGATTTTTACACGGAATACACGGTTATTTTTTATTCTCGTATAGATACACTAGTGAGTATCGATACTTACCTAATTACCGAATACTCTCCAGGCATCACAATATTTACCCAGCCGTGTGTTCCGTGGATTTCCGTGTCATCCGTGTTACCCGTACCTGT
>LOES01000216.1 GCA_001515955.1 Clostridia bacterium BRH_c25
AATTAACCAGCACCATTTCAGTTACTTCAGAAGTATCAGAGGTTAACCTGGCAACAACCGGTGAAATGAAAAACAAGCTTGACGATTTGAAAAAGAAATCTGACAAGCTCAAGGAAACATCGGCAGCAATAGATGAATCTCTGCAAGGGCTTATTGCCAAGGGAAAAATACTTGATGATGAAACTAAAAAAGGGATTGAGTTTGCCAAGCAGGAGCTGACAGCTTTGTCACAAAGCAGCACACTGAAGCAAATGAGCCAGGAGCCCTTGGAAAAAACCTTACAGGAGTATATGAAGACGAATAAAGGTGGATTCAACATGTTCTTTGTCCTTGATTCAAATGGTATACAAAAAACCCGTGATATATGGTGCAATTCCGATGACATAGCCAAATATCAGAATACCTTGGGTGTGGATTACAGTGATAGGAAGTTCTTTTCGGATGCAATTGCAAAAAGGGCAATTAATGTTACAGAGCCAAGGCTAAGCTACCAGACTTACAATTTTGTCATAAATATAAGCATACCCATATTCGACAGCACAGGGCAGATAATAGGAATCCTGTCGAGCAGTAAAAAACTTAACTAGAGCGATCATGCAGATTTAAAATAAGAGCACCCCGGAAAGGAGTGCTCTTATTTTAATGGGATTAATATTATCTACCGGACATGCTTCTTTCAGCCTGCTCGATTAATCTTTTAACCATGTTTCCGCCTACTCTGCCTGCATCCCTTGCTGCGATGTCACCATTGTAGCCTTCTTTTAAGTTTACGCCTACTTCAGTAGCTATCTCAAATTTCATCCTATCAAGAGCAGCTGCTGCCTGAGGTACTACCTTCTGATTAGTTCTTGCCATTTATATCACCTCCTGATATTATGTTTTACTGAAATGAGAATAATATAAGTGTTATATTATTGGTATAGTTCCAAATTTAGCTTGCATTTAAAAAACGGATATGATATAAAATAATTAAAAGTCAAAGAAAGTCAAAGTCAAAGTTGGAGGAAAAAATACATGGATATAAATAAACTAACTCAAAAGGCACAGGAAGCGGTTCTTGAATCCCAGAGCCTGGCTATTAAACATAACCATCAGACAATTGAAGGAGAGCATTTGCATTTTACATTGATCTCGCAGAATGAGGGCTTGATTCTCAAGCTGCTTTCAAAAATGAATGTGCCTTTCGATTTCTATTATAAGGATCTTTCAGACCTGCTTGAAAAAATCCCTAAGGTTTATGGTGCGGCAGCTACCTCACCTTATGTTTCCAGAAGGTTTGAAGAGTTATTCATAAAGGCGGAGGAAGAAGCAAAAAAATTTCAGGATGAGTATATAAGTGTAGAGCATATATTTCTGGCTTTAATAGATGATACAAATTCACCATCCTCAAAAATTTTTAAAAAGTATGGAATAACAAGAGATAAGTACCTTAGAGAGCTTTCCACAGTGAGGAGCAGTCAAAGAATTACCAGCCAAAATCCGGAGGAAACCTACGAAGCTCTAAAAAAGTTCGGACGCGACCTGGTGGAGGATGCACGCAGGGGAAAGCTTGATCCGGTAATAGGCAGGGATAATGAAATAAGGAGAGCAATACGGATACTTTCAAGAAGAACAAAAAATAATCCTGTGCTTATAGGCGAGCCAGGGGTTGGGAAAACTGCTGCAGTAGAAGGCCTGGCGCAAAGAATAATGAAGGGGGACGTGCCTGAGGGGCTTAAGAATAAGACAATCTTTTCTCTGGACATGGGTGCGCTCATAGCTGGAGCCAAGTTCAGGGGAGAGTTTGAGGAGCGGTTGAAGGCAGTTTTGAAAGAGATTGAAAAGTCAAAGGGCCGAATCATTATGTTCATTGATGAAATCCACAATATAGTAGGAGCAGGGAAGGCTGAAGGAGCAATGGATGCAGGGAATCTTTTGAAGCCTATGCTGGCAAGAGGAGAGCTGCATTGCATAGGGGCTACCACCCTGGACGAGTACAGGAAGAATATAGAAAAGGACGCAGCTCTTGAGCGAAGATTCCAACCGGTGCTTATTGAAGCACCTGATGTAGAGGACACAGTATCAATACTAAGAGGACTCAAAGAGAAATTTGAGATACACCATGGTGTCAGGATACAGGATAATGCTTTAATATCGGCTGCAGTGCTTTCCAACAGGTATATCAGCGATAGATTCCTCCCTGATAAGGCTATCGACCTTATTGACGAAGCCGCTGCCATGCTGCGTACTGAAATAGACAGCATGCCAAGCGAGCTTGATGAGATAATGAGAAGAATAATGCAGCTGGAAATAGAACGGGAAGCATTGAAGAAGGAGAGGGATAAGCAGTCGGAGGAGAGACTGGAAGCTCTTAACAAGGAGCTTTCAGAGCTGAAATCTGCCGGAGATGCGATGAAAGCTCAGTGGGAGCTTGAGAAAGACAATATTAAGAATATACGTGATATAAAAAGGCAGATTGAAGATACAAAATCAGAGATTGAGAAGGCAGAACTGAAGTATGATCTCAACAGAGTAGCGGAATTAAAATATGGTAAGCTTATTGAGCTGGAAAAACAGCTAAATGAAGAAAAATCAAAGCTGGAAAAGAAGCAGAGCATGGGACAGCTTCTTAGGGAAGAGGTTACCGAAGAAGAAATATCCGAGATAATATCCAAGTGGACCGGAATACCGGTAAAAAGACTTATGGAGAATGAAAGGGAAAAGCTTCTCAGACTGGATGAAATACTTCACAGAAGAGTTGTAGGGCAGGAGGAAGCGGTTTCTGCAGTAGCAGATGCAGTAATTCGGGCCAGGAGCGGACTGAAGGATCCTAAAAGGCCTATTGGCTCCTTCGTATTCCTTGGACCCACAGGGGTAGGAAAGACTGAGCTGGCTAAAGCCCTTGCAGAAGCACTTTTTGACAGTGAGGACAATATAATAAGGATAGATATGTCTGAATATATGGAAAAGCATACTGTCGCAAGGCTCATAGGTGCACCTCCCGGCTATGTCGGCTATGATGAAGGAGGGCAGCTTACTGAAGCAGTCAGAAGAAAGCCATACTCTGTATTGCTCTTTGATGAGATAGAAAAGGCTCATCATGATGTGTTCAATATTTTTCTCCAGATTCTTGATGAAGGAAGACTTACGGACAGTCAGGGCAGAACTGTGGATTTCAAGAATACTGTTATTATCATGACTTCAAATATAGGCAGCATGTACCTTCTGGAAGGTGTGGACAAAGACGGTGAATTGAAGCCTGAAGCAGAAAAGGCAGTTAATGAGGAGCTTAAGCGGCATTTCAGGCCTGAGTTTTTGAATAGAGTGGATGATATCGTGTTCTTCAAGCCTCTGCATAAGGAACAAATAAGGAAAATAATCGAACTGCTCTTTGAAAAAGTGGCGGAAAGGCTTAAGGACAGGAATATAAAAATCTCACTGAGTGATGATGCCAAGGACTATATAATGAACAATTCCTATGATCCCGTCTATGGGGCAAGACCGTTGAAAAGGTTCATACAAAGAAAAATGGAGACCTCTATAGGAAGAGCATTGATAGCCGGTGAAATAGAAGACGGAGACAACATACTTATTGATTCGGAGGAAAATGAGCTGAAATTCAGGAAGGGTTAATACCCTTCCTGAATTTTTCAGCAGCGCATGAATTCTTTTATGAAGATCACAGGAACCGTCATAAGGCATATAAATAGTCCCAGAAAAAAGAAAGTGTTCTGTATATCCAGCCCTGAGGCTATAAAACCGGATACCGCATACCCTAACGGCAGACCAAGCATACATAGCGTCCCCATTATTGATGATACCCTACCCATTTTATCCCTTGGGGTGATTTCCTGGACAATTGTTATAGCACTGGTTGATATGAAGGGAATAAATGCGCCCGTGATGCCGCATATGCTTATAGCCATATATAGGTTATTTACAATGCCAAGCAGCCCGATACCCAACCCCAAAGCTACAAATCCAACTAATATAAGTGTGCTTTTTTTGAATCTTCCGCCAAGCTGTGCTATTGCAAGGGCACCTATTATCATACCTATAGTAAAGGACATTTCAATCAGACCGTATCCTTTAGAGCCTGCCATGAGGATTCTGTCCGAATACGCAGGCACGAGTATGTTGAATGGAGTAAGCAGAAAGTTTGCAAGACATGAGATAGTCACTGCAACAGCGAGTACGATACTATTTTTTATAATATTAAGGCCTTCCTTCATTTCAGTGAGAACTGCGTCTGCAGATAACGGCTTTCCGGGAGGTATACTCTCATCAAAGGGGGCAGCAACGGCTGTGAACGCTGAGAAAATAAAGGTGAAGGCATCGATGAGTATAGCAGTACCTATGCTCCAGATTCCTAGAATCAATGCAGCCACACCGGTACCAATAATCTGTGCAGCGGAGTTTGATGCCTCACGCAGTGAATTTGCTGTCAGGTAGTGCTCTTTTCTTACTAGCAGCTGCATGGCGCTTGCCCTGGCAGGGTGGGCAAATACTTCACAGCAGGAATTAAAGAAAGTGAAAATATAAAGGTAGTATATTTCTAGAGTGCCAAAGAAGAAAAGCAGTGCGACAAATGCAGTCGATATGCCTCTAAGCAAATCTGCCGCAATCATTACCTTTCTTTTTGCCATCCTGTCTACAAAAACTCCCGCAATCATTCCGAAAATCAAAGAGGGCAATGCATTTACAGCCATAATAGTACCCATCAGTATAAGAGAACCTGTCATTATATATATCATCCACATAAATGCTATACTGTCTAGTGCATCACCAAACCGGGACACGGTATTCCCCAGCCATATCAGCAGGAAGGACCTATATTGTAAAAGAGCCGGGAAGCCATTTTTTTCTGCCGGGCCAGTTTTTATTTCCATCTCTAATCTCCTTCCGGGCTGTCATATTTCCTGAAAAGCAAGAAGCCATGTACATAAGCCTTTGCACCCTCACTGTACTTTTTTGAGTTGACATAGTTGGTAACAATCAAGTCAAGCTCTTCACATTCTTCATCAGTAAGGTACACGGTGCCCATAGTCATTTTTGCATCCCTGGCATTCTTGTTTGTATATTTCCTGAATCGCCCATACTCATCCAAAAGGGTATTGAGCACCATGCCCCCCATTTCCTGCAGCTCCTCTGAGCAGCCTTCGGATGTGCTGAAATTCTTATCTATTCTTATGTTTTCAGCAGTAGGCAGGTAGTACTTTTCCAGTATTCCGGATTTTTCACGTGTCTCTACAATTTCGAGAATACCTATTCTCTCCAGCTCTTTGACATGATAGTGTACTTTTGCCGGTACTTCATCAAGCTTGACTGCAATCTGTTTTACAGTCATTGGCTCATTTTTATCCCCATAAGCCAGTAGTATCTTGAGTCTGAAGGGATCTGAAAAGGTTTTTATCTCATCCAGGGTTGATAATATTTTTTCGTACTGCATAGTATACCTCCAAATTAAATTTAACAATAAAATAAATTTTAATAATAATATTAATTAAATTATACCACGTGTTTCCAAATTGTAAAGAGGATTTAATTCACTGGCTTATTGTGCTATATTAGTATATGTAGAGATTTTCGAAGGAGGAGATGAAATGGGTAAGACATTTTCGCAGATAAATGTCGGGGATACAGCAAGCTTTGAGAAGACTATAAGCGAAGCTGATGTATACATGTTTGCCGGAGTAACAGGAGATATGAACCCGGCACATATAAATCATGAAGCCATGAAAAATACAAAATTCGGCGGAAGGATTGTTCACGGTATGCTGACAGCGGGCCTTGTGTCTGCAGTGTTGGGAATGCAGCTGCCAGGTCCCGGAACCATATATCTTTCACAGCAGCTCAGTTTTAAGGCTCCTGTGAAAATGGGAGAAACTATAAAAGCAGTGGCAGAAGTAATAGAAAAGCTTGAAAAGGGCAGAGTAAGGATAAAAACAACCTGCTATAGCCAGGATGGAGTTGAAGTTCTGGATGGCGAGGCACTTGTCATAGCACCCAAATAACATAAGGAGGAACTTTTATGGATGCAATTATCAGGAATCAGAGAGATGTAGAGCTTGTAAAGAGGCCGAATCACAAAGAGTTATACGCAAAGCAGCTGACAATAAATGATGAGAACGGAAGGCTTTCAGCAAACCTTGCAATAATAAAGCCCGGTGGTGAAATATTGCCTCATACCCATGAGGTGCTTGAGGTATTTTATATAATTGAAGGTGAAGGCTCGGCACTGGTTAACGGTATAAGACAGAAGGCGGAAGCGGGCACTATAATAATAGCACCTACTGGAAGCGAACACGGAATTCTAAATACCGGTGATAAGGATATAGTTATGTATTGTGTATTTTCACCGGGAAATGCATAATAACTTTTAGGGCTGTAAGTTATAATACTTATTGCCCGATTTTATTTAACGATTACATTGCAGCGCAATAGCACAAAATATATAAAAACGGACAGAGGTGCAACATGTTCGAAATCAGAATGACTGAAAACGAATCAGGCCAAAGGGTGGATAGATTTCTTAGAAAATATCTCAAGGAGTATACCCTGGGAGACATTTACAAGCTTTTCAGGAAGAACAAAATCAAGCTGAATGGAAAGAGAGTAAAGGAGAATCAGATGCTCAGCGAGGGTGACCTGCTGCAGCTCTACGTTGAAAAGCCGGAAGCAGAAGCCGGACAGGATTTGCCTGTACCCAAACCGGGAAAAAGCCTGGACGTAATTTTCGAGGATGAAAATATAATAATTGTCAATAAGCCTGCTGGTCTGCTAACTCACCCTGATAAACCGGTCGACAGCGATACGCTTATAGACAGAGCTTTGTACCATATATACAAGAAAAAAGGGACTGTGCAGTCGGAGACCTTTTCTCCTGCGGTATGCAACAGGCTGGACCGGAATACCGGTGGAATTGTAATGGTAGCCAAGAATTACAAGACCTTAAAAGCAGTGAATAGTACTATCAGAGAAAGAGGAGTGCAAAAACTATACCTGTGCATAGTAGCTGGAAAAATGGAAAAGAGCGGAGAGATAAAAGCCTTTATTAAGAAGGATGAGGAGAGTAATACTTCTTCAATCCAGGATACTTATAAAGGGGATGGGAAGGAGATACACACGATTTTTAGAACCCTTGGGGTATCAGATACCATAATGGAGCTGGGAATGCGCTTTTCACTTCTGGAGGTTGAACTGGTAACAGGAAGGTCCCATCAGATAAGAGCTCACTTAGCAAGCTTGGGGCACCCTCTTGCAGGTGATCTGAAGTACGGGGAAAGGGATATAAATGAATGCTTCAGGAAACAGTATGGCTTGAAGCATCAGTTCCTTTATGCATATAAAGTGGCTTTCCGTGAAGTACATCAGGATATAGGCTATCTGAAGGGCAAGAACTTTGTAAGCAGACTGCCGGAGAATTTCGCAAAAATAGCCGGCAGGCTATTCGGGATGGAGGGGATTTGATTGCTGGAATCACTGGAAAAGAAGCTTATAAATATATTGGGAAGTATAGAATCCAGACTTGAGGAAAACATATTGTTTTTCAAAGATATGGAGATACAGTATGAAAAAGGCGGAAAGACTGCCGGAGCTAAGGTATACAGCAGCGAAGACGCCCTTGTCTTTGAGTTTAAGAAGGTTAAAACTGCAATAACTCCTTCTGAATTAGTGGATACCATATTGTATTCAGGAAAAGAATATGATAACTGCATAATAAACTATTTGGAGAGGGGCAGCAGTATTGTCATAAGCACCGAAAAAAATAATGTAAAGGTAAAATACACCGATCGGGAGCAGGAACCGGCAAACCTGCATAATGATGTAACCGCAAGGACTAACAGGACTTATTTTGTCAAAGTGGGAGAAGCTGATGCCGTGCTTCAATCTATTGGAATACTCACAGCAGACCGTAAAGTAAAAAACGATATGATAAGAAAGTACAACCAGATAGACCACTTCGTCGAGCTTGTTGACGGGCTTATAAAGGAGCAAGGGGATAAGGACAGCATTACGGTGCTTGACTGCGCCTGCGGCAAGTCATATCTTTCCTTTGTGCTGAATTTCTATATAAAAGAGAAGCTGAAGAAAAATTGCTATTTCATAGGTCTCGATATATCCGAGCAGGTTATAAGCTCCTCAAAGAAGATGGCAAAAGATATGGGTTACAGGAATATGGAGTTCCATCAGATCGATATTCAGAACTATCAGCCCACAAGGAAGATAGATATAGTTGTAAGTCTTCATGGATGTGATGTTGCCACGGACATGGCAATAGCCGCCGGAGTGAGATACGGGGCTGAGGGTATAATTGTAATACCTTGCTGCCATAGAGAGCTTCTCAGTCAATATGAATACAAACCCTTTAGTGAGATTATAAAGTATGGAGTATTGAAAGCAAGGATAGCTGACGCCCTGACCGACGGCATAAGAGGGCTGCTTCTGGAGGCAATGGGCTATGAGGTTTCCATAGTGGAATATATATCACCTCTTGACACCCCTAAAAATCTTATGATAAGGGCTGTTAAAAAGAGTGGCAGGAACAGAA
Source organism: Clostridia bacterium BRH_c25 (assembly GCA_001515955.1). The sequence goes on from LOES01000216.1 coordinate 8,531, forward strand.
AGGCTTACGATGAGTATTTGAATCTGAAGGAAAATCTGGGAATAAACCCTGCACTTGCAAGGCTATTGAATATATAATACAAAATAGTACGAATAATAAGCACCTGCCGTGGGAGAATAAACCGGAGGTGTTTTTTTGTGCGAAAAAGAAAGGTTCAGGACCCGCTTGTAGCAATTGTTGATGCTGCGAGCTCCCAAAACTGTGTGGAGGACGTATTAAACATGATAGAGGCTTCAAGCCTGATAAAGCAGGGAGCCACAGTGGTTATTACAGCGAATATGGTGGACAGCAAGCCTGCAAGTACCGGTACGGTTGTTCATCCTGATTTATTGAGGAAGATAATAAGGTATGTCAAGAATTCCAAGCCCTCAAGAGTTGTAGTTGCAGCCGGTTCAGGGGGTGCACCTACACAGCAGGTTTTTGAAGAAGTTGGATTTAATAAGATAATAAGAGAAGAGGAAATTGAGTTTGTAGATCTGAATTATGGCCCCTATACAGAGATCAGCATCAATCATGATATTGTACCTTCAACTAAAATAAACAGATTATGTGAGGAAATGGATGTGCATATTTCCTTTACTCCAATAAAAATGCATAAGGAGGCTACGGTATCCCTTGGAATAAAAAACATGGCACTATCATGGCCTCCTGCAGAAATCCACGGAATGCCAAAGAAGAAGCTGGGCATTCATGAGGACTTACATAATTTCATCGCTGCGATGGGTGAGGTAGTACCAATAGATATTACAATTCTATCCGGAATGAACGGCATGGTATGGACTGGCCCCAGTGATGGAAAGGCTGTAAGCTCCAATATTTTAGTGGCAGGCACAGATCCTGTGGCAGCTGATGCTGTAGCGGCCCGTATGATGGGCTTGCTGCCCCAGGCCGTACACTATCTGTTTGAACTGCATAGAAGGGGATTGGGTCAGGCTGATGTCACCAAGATAAAAATTAAAGGGTTGTCCCTGATACAGGCTGAAGAGCTTTTTAGCATGGCTGCCTTAAATGAAAGTATAGCAATAGACAGGCCAAGGGTACTTACCCTTCATGGGGATTAATACTAATTTATAAAAAAGGCTTCTATTGAAGCATTTTAACGACCAAGGAAGTCTTTTATGAAACTCATTCAGGTCAAGTGGTACATTAATGAAATTTATGCTTTCCTATTCGTTATAAAAAAAACGGACATATAAGGAAAATAGCCAAATACAGAGGAGTTCCGGTAAAGTCTATAGGCTATCTTGAATAAGGACGGATAGCTATGATTACAGTTGGTTAATCGCGTTTTGGCAGGGTTGAAGAGCAAGAAATTGTAAATAAAATAGGTTATAATAGAATTAAGATAAAAATAAATGATATTTTATCTACAAAACATATTAACAAAAAATTTAGGTTGTGTTTGCAGTACCTTTATATATTGCTTGGAGGTGTTGATCAAGAGAGAAAGGAAAAACTTATTATTATCACAACCAAATTTGAAAGAAAGAGGTGTAATTATGGATAATAATAAAATATTACTTTCGAACCTGAAAACCTATCCGAATATGGAAAGACTGATTAAAATTCAGGAAGAATTGGCCAAGAATAAGATAATACAGGATGCTAAGGCCAATAATATTAAAGATGAAAGTTATACAGCATCAAACCCGATTATTTAAACTCGGAAGTGCGGCATCAGCCGCACTTTTTGCATTTATATGGTATAATTATTATAAAAAAGGCTTCTATTGAAGCATTTTAACGACCAAGGAAGCCTTTTATGAAACTCATTCAGGTCAAGTGGTACACTAAGGTAATTTATACTTTCCTATTCGTTATAA
>LOES01000217.1 GCA_001515955.1 Clostridia bacterium BRH_c25
TAATGCGATTCCCGATACTGTGGTATTCGGAAAAATAGCAGGCGAAAGTGCCGCAAAAGCTGAATGAGTACGTGCCGGATGCGACTGTATCTGGCACCTTCAGCTTAATCTTTGTGTGGGTTGTGAAGAAGCTGCATAACAATATATGTAATCACACCTGAAAACAGGATAATAACAATATCGGCTGCGGAGAAAGGAATTGCCGCAATAGGTTCAAAGAAGAATCCATTGCCATATTTGAAAAGCACACCACCCATCAGCACTAGTTCACCGATATACATAATGAGTGTTGTCAACGAGGCAGTTATCGCAGGTATGATCTTGGAAAACAACTTGCTTTTTCCGTAAAATATCGAGCCACAATATATACCTACCGTAATGCCGAATACTATGAAGAATACAGACATAAGTATTGCTGATAAGGTTGAAATATTGATTGTGCCGTTTCTGTAAAAAGCGGTAAAACAAGCGAGTATGCAAAGGCCGATGAACAGCAAAACAGAGACAGCTTGAGCAATCAGCGGACGCTTTTTACCGAAGTCCTGCTCTCTGAGCATTTTTGAAAACCCATATATCACATTCAGTACAGCAAGTATGATGACAATAGCAATTATGTAAAAGTGAATTTTGAAAGCCGTATTGTATGCTGCATAGATGGGTTCGCCGATTGCGCGGAGAACCTCTGGAGTTGCCATGCACAAGCTTAATTGCCATGATTCAAGGGGCATTTCCACATATCCTTCAATCACCTTGATCTGTTCAAACCCGAATTCGGAAGCAAAGAATAATACGGTTCCCAAAAATGAAACGGCAGGTAGCGCGTACCGCTTGAATAGCTTGAAGATCAGCGGCATAAGTGCGGTCGATACAATTAACGCGATACATATGGGTGTGTATGGTATGATATATTTTTTATAATCAGCCACATCAATAGCTCCATTATTCAAATAACTGCCCATCGTTGCAACACCCATGTATATCGGATAAACAGATGCTAAAATAATCGCAAACAGCGACAGTAAATAAAAATTTTTATATTTCATGAATCTCTATCCTTTCATCATAGATAAGATAAGTTTTATAAATATCCTTCTGCCGGATTATAGAAATAATAGGCAATGCTGTTCTCAACGGGATGCTTTACTGTCCTGGTATATTGCATTTAAATGTTCATAATCAAATGAGCCGGAAGAAACCTTATAGCATTGAGTTTCACCGTCAAGCCAAAACACTCCGTTCTTATCAACAAAGAATCTTCTGACACCCTTCCCTTTATAGGAAAAGGTCACATGAAAGGCATTCACTAAGTCCATTTTGTCTGCGGTTTTTTCAAAGCTGAGAGAGTTGAATTTATTAAGCAAGTCATCAATGACCTCTTGATTTGCACCAAACATAGCATAACTTGAGACACCGTAAAAAATTGTTATATCGTCCGCCTTTATCATATCGTTACTTTCCGGCTTTGCACATCCTGTCAGTAACAAGGTAAAAGCCAGCATTATTAAAGATATTTTTTTCAAAACAGCACCTCCTAAACAGTCGCATTCGTGATGATGATTACGGCAATTACCACTACCAATGCACTAAGGCAAAGTGACGATAAAAGCGTAAGCTTTTTATATGATAATATATTTTCAATTCGCACCTTTGTTTTTGCTCCGCCAAAAGCCGATGCAAAGAAAGTTTTGCCTGAGGCGCAGGCAAGAATGGTGCGAGCATACTCTTTGGTTTGTTTTTCGTTCAGGAACTTCAAAACCTTTGCGTCACACGCAAGCTCCATATCGGAAAAAAAGCATTTTATGAATATCCATGAAAGAGGATTAAACCAATGAACACACGCAGTTATCACGGCAACAATACGAAATAGATTGTCCCTGTGCGCTATATGCACCTGTTCGTGCAGGATGATATAGTCTATATCCCCATCAGCTATTGCAGCAGGGATAATGATTTTGGGATGAATAACACCATATACAGCGGGCACTGTAATTCTGTCAGATTTGTAGATGTTGCCTTTAATAAGCTCCGCCGGCTTCAACTCCGATTTTGTAAAGAAGTATAACAACACTGAGGTTAGAATGGCAGCGCAGCAAACTATTATCCAAACTATCGATGCGACATTAAACACATTTTCAAGCAGGTCGGTTTTGTATTCAATAGGGAAATAGCTGGTTGCTCCCATTATACTGTTGGTGGTTGTGAGCTGAGGCAGTTCTTCCCGGATAACCACTGTTTTTGTGGTGAATCTTGAAATCAGGCTTAGCAGGCTGTATTCATTTGCGATTCCAAAAGGCAGCCACAGTCTGATGAGAGGAAGAACCCATAAGACATATACCGCAAAACGCGGCAGAGTTTTGATTTTGCGAAGTAACAAAACAACCAATCCGGCAACACTGCCGAGGATACTAATATTAAGTACCCAGTAGAATATTTCAGATAACATAGGCTACCTCTTTTCCAGCAGTTTTTTCAACACCTCAAGCTCATCATCAGAAATATCATCTTCAATGAATGCGGCAAAAAAAGCTTTTTTTGAGCCGTTATAAAGCTTGTTAATCAGGCTTTGGGTTTCAGCCTTTCGTACAGTTTCTTTTTTGACTAGTGCAGTACAGATAAAGTTCGGCTCAGTCCGCTCAATTGCGTTCTTTTCGATAAGTTTTTTGATAATGGTATAGGTTGTATTCTTATTCCATCCGATTGTTTCAGCGGCGATAAGGGTAATATCCTTTGCTGATACAGGCTCCTTATCCCACACAATGTCCATAATTTTAAGTTCGCTGTCAAACAATTTTACTGTTTCCAAAATAAAACCTCCAGACTACTCGAGTAGTATATCTATATACTATCGCAGTAGTCTGATTTTGTAAAGACTATTTTGATAGTCTGTCAAAATATTTATCTTAATCCCTTGACAGATCCGGAAAAGTTCGAAGAACTGGCACAAATATAATTCTTAGTCTGTTTTTGTTTTGTTTTAATATCAAAATATGAGATAAAAGCTATATAACACTACTAAATAAAAAGATAAAAAAAGAAAAAGAAAGTAAAAGCAAATTTTTTTATTGACAATGTTTTGGAAAATTTATATAATATTAGCATAATAATCCGAAGGGAGAGGGAAATATGAAAAATAAAATTTCATTTGCTCTTGTAATGTTGCTTAGTCTTACATTGGTATTTAGCGGATGCAGTAGTCCTGCGTCACAAGCAGCTACGGAGAAAACAACGGAACAAGCTCCATCAAGTGATGGGAAAATAACAATTGCAAACGTACCAAAGATGATTGGAATTGCATGGTGGGACAGGTTTAATGAGGGGAATAAAAAGTTTGTTGAAGACAATAAAGGGGTTGAAATATTTCAGACTGGTGCAACGCAGCCTGATGCATCACAGCAAGTTCGTGTACTTGAGGACGTCATAGCACAAAAAGTTACTGGAATTTCAGTTATCCCGGTTGACCCAAAATCTCTTGAGCCTGTGTTGAAAAAGGCAATGGACCAAGGAATAATAGTAGTTAGCCATGAGGCTTCCAACCTGGAAAACGTCGACTTTGACCTTGAAGCCTTCAAGAATGCGGATTATGGTGCACACCTTATGGATTCGTTAGCCGAACTTATGGGGGGCAAGGGTGAATACGCAATTATGCTTGGTGGTCTAACAATGCAGACACACCTTGAATGGGCAGATGGAGCGGTAGCCAGGCAAAAAGAGAAATATCCGGAAATGAAGCTTGTAACATCCTATGTCGAATCAGGTTCAGCCGGCCAACAAGGTGCCTATGCTAAAGCAAAAGAACTTATTACAGCATATCCAAGCCTTGGTGGTGTTATCGGCATGGATGCTGTTAATCCACCAGGGATAGCACTTGCGCTTGAAGAGACTGGAAATGCAGGCAAGATCAAATGTGTTGGTACTTCACTGGTATCGATGTCCCAACAATACCTTGAAAGCGGCTCGATCAGCAGAATAACTTTCTGGGATCCGGGTCTTGCAGCGCAAGCAATGGCTAAAATAATAACTCTTATTAATGAAAACAAGGCAATTACAGATGGTATGGATCTAGGTGTGCCTGGATACAACAAGGTACTTGTTGAAGGCAAGTTGGTATTCGGAGCAGCCTGGGTAGACGTTACAAAAGATAATATGGGAGACTATAACTTCTAAAAGACAGGCATGCAGGTCGATTGTTTATATTTGGATGAAATAGGCATGATGCCTATTTCATCCAAATGATGTATATGTATGGGAAAAGTTTACTCATAACATGTTGCAAAATGTCATGAAAGTAGGAATGCGAATGGGTACAAAACTACTTGAGCTAAAAGGTATAAACAAAGCATTTTATGGTGTGAAGGCTCTCAATTCTGTTGATTTTTCCATTGATGCCGGTGAGTCTCGTTGCTTAATAGGGGAAAATGGGTGTGGCAAATCAACGCTTATAAAGATTATTTCCGGCTTTTATACCTATGATAGCGGAGATATTTTCATTAAGGGTAAGCATTACAAAAAAATTACCCCTATGGAATCAATCAAAGAAGGTATTCAGATAATCTATCAAGATTTTTCTCTCTTTCCAAACATGACAGTCGCCGAGAATATTACAATGAATTCATTTCTTTCACAGAACCGTAAAATGGTTAATTGGAAGGAAATGAAGGATGTGGCACAAAAAGCACTGGACAACCTGAGGATTACTATAGATTTGAATACTTTGGTTGGCGATTTGAATGTAGCACAGAAGCAGCTGGTAGCAATAGCCAGGGCTATACTTCAGGATGCAAAACTAATAATTATGGATGAACCAACAACTGCACTTACTCATAAGGAGATTATATCTCTTTATAATATTGTTGAGAAGCTGCATAAAAAAGGAATTGCAGTGCTGTTTGTAAGCCATAAGCTGGATGAGGTATTGACAATTTCGCAGAAGATTACAGTTTTGCGAAATGGAATGAACGTTTTTGATGGGGATGCAAAAGACTTAAACAAGAGAAAACTCATTTATTATATTACAGGTAAAGAAATTGAAGCAGAACCTTATATTTTTGAACAGAAAAGTGAAAAGCCGCTTATGGAGGTCAAAAACTTAAGCTTAAACAATCACTTTTCTAATGTAAGCTTTAATCTGATGCCTGGGGAGATTTTAGGAATAACAGGTCTTCTCGGCTGCGGGAGAACCGAACTTGCAAAATCTCTTTTCGGACTTATGCCGGCTAGTAGTGGTGAGATTTATGTGAATGGTGTACGAACAGAGATGGAGAGCGTCCAAGATGCAATAAAGAGTAATATCGGATATGTACCGGAGGACCGACTCACCGAAGGGCTTCATTTGGAACAGACTATAGGAGAAAATTCAGTGGTATGCGTTATTGATAAGCTTTTGGGAAAAATAATGAACCTTGACAAAAAAAAGATGAAGTTACAGATGAAAAAAGGCTTAAATAGCATAAAAATTGAGGGAATGGCATATGAGAAGCAAGCAAAATCTCTATCTGGAGGCAACCAACAAAAGGTGGTTCTAGTTAAATGGCTTGCAGCAAATCCTAAAATTCTTATACTAAATTGCCCAACTGTTGGAGTGGATGTAGGTTCGAAAAGTGAAATCCATGAGGTAATCAAGAATCTGGCAAGAACAGGTATAGGCATAATAGTGATATCGGACGATATTCCTGAGATATTGATGATTTGTAACCGTATAATGGTTATGAACCAGGGTAAGGTAGTGTATGAGGTTTTAAGCACGGAGACAACCATAGAAGAGCTCGAGGGTAAGCTGGTTGAAGAGCATGTTTACGTATAGTGACAGATTACCATTCGCAATCTGGGTCATACCTTTGTAATGAAACTAATGCGGGGGAAAGCAAATGTTTAAAAAACTTCTAAAATCAAACGAAATTTTACTTATGATTTTAATTATCGGACTATCAATACTGTTTGGATTTATAAATCCAAGTTTTTTAACAATTGGCAACTGGTTTAATGTATTTAGGGCGTGCCTTGTTCTAAGCATATTTGGTATTGGTGTGCTATTTGTTACAATATCGGGTGGGATAGACGTTTCCTTTATGGCTATTGCTGCCTTTTCAATGTATGTGACAACAAAAGCATTTATTGCTCTGCAGTGGACAGGCTCAATTGGAGTTATGTTTTTAGTGTCTACATTGATAGGAATTCTTCTGGGGCTTGTCAATGCATTTTTTATTACAACATTCAAATTACCTTCTTTTATTGTCACATTAGGTACACAAAACCTTTTCCGTGGAGCGCTTCTTGCCTTGGTAGGGACAATGTTCCTGGTAAATGTTCCTAAGTCAATGATAGCCTTCTCACAGGCACAGCTTTTCATAATAAAGAACAGTGATGGTTCAACAAGTGGTTTGCATATTGGAGTGTTGATTGTCATTGCGTTATACATACTTGCTACTTTGCTGCTAAAATATACAATGCTTGGACGTAGTATGTATGCAATCGGCGGTGATATAGTCGCAGCCAAAAGAGTAGGTATAAACGTAAATCTTGTACTAGGCTTTGTATATGGTGCTGCCGGTGCCCTTGCTGGTTTTGCAGGACTTATGCATACAGCTCTTTTCCGGATGTCAATACCGTCTGATCTTGTGGGGAATGAACTAACTGTAATTGCAGCGGTTGTACTTGGCGGAGCAAACATGGCAGAGGGGAAGGGTACAACTCTTGGAGCTTTACTTGGGATAGTGCTGATAACAATTATTAGCAATAGCTTGACTCTCTTAAAAATACCGTCCTACTGGCAGCAGATAGTCATGGGCGTAATAATAATCGTTGGCACATCCATTCAGTCTTACAATCAGAAGAAAAGAGTCAAAGGTATTGCATGATAGCAGCTAGTGATTATTAACACAACAACTTGCTTGTCTTTCAAAGTGTTAAAAATCACAACCTTAATTCAGTGCCTCGCATGCTCAAGAAGGGATATACGTTACGAGGCACTAATTCCAGGATTAGAATGGCCTGCGGTGTGCAAATTTTAATACGAGGTGATTACGTATGTACAAAAAAGTTCTTGGCTTTGTGGGCAGATACAAATCTATAAGTCTATTCAAGGATAGGAATTTAAATAAGCTATGTCTGATAACAATTTGTGTCTTTTTACTTATGTCCTCCCTTAGGCCAAATCTATTTTTGACAAAAGCAAACTTTATATCAATGGCATTTCAGTGCCCTGAATTAGGATTTTTAGCAATTGCAACGACCTTTGTTATTATATCCGGCGGCATAGACCTTTCCATTGTAAGTATTGCAAATCTTTCCGCCATAGTCTGTTCGTTTATTCTAGTAGGTGCCAGGGGACAAACCGGAGCAGTGCTTGCATTCACAATTTTGCTTGTCTTTTTTGTAAGCACAGCAGTTGGATGTATATGTGGATTGATAAACGGCTTTTTTATAGCGAAATTCAACGTCCCACCTATTCTGGTTACTCTTGGTACGATGAACTTGTTCACCGGTATAGGAATTGTCCTTACGAAAGGTCTTGCTATATCAAATTTTCCACAGGCTTTCTTGGTAATAGGAAACGGATATATCTTAGGGATTCCAATCGTGCTAATAATGTTTATCATAATTCTGTCCATATCTGCTTTTATATTGAACAATACACCATACGGGTTTAAATTACGATTCTATGGTTCTAATTCCATAGCATCATGGTTTTCTGGAATTGAGAATGCATCAGTAGTGCTCAAAACTTATCTGTTTTCAGGAGTACTATCCTCTTTTGTAGGAATAATGTTTCTCGCCAGGATGAATTCGGCAAAAGCGGATTATGGCAATTCATATTTGCTGCATGCCATACTTTGCGCACTGCTTGGAGGGGTTGATCCTAAAGGAGGTTATGGTAAGCTGACTGGAATGTTTCTTGCGCTTGTATCGCTGCAATTTTTAACAAGTGGATTTAATATGCTGCGCTTTAACGCATTTTATAAGGATTTAGTTTGGGGTGCTCTATTACTTTTTCTAATGGCTATAAACTATACAACAAGCCAGAGAGCACTTAAGGCAAAAAGTAACAGTAATTAGTATTAATAAAGAATCAGGAATGAAAAATTTTCAAGGTAGGTGAAATTAAATTGTTTCAAATTGAAAGAATTGAAAAAATCCTAGAGTATATTAATAATCACAAAAAGGCAAAGATTGACGAGCTTAGCGAGGTGTTTAACGCTTCAAAGGTTACAATACGAAGTGATATTAACGAGCTTGCCAAAGAGGGCCTTGTAATAAAAACCCATGGTGGTGCATTATCTATACAAAATCATTTTACTATGGAAATACCGTCAAATAGTAAGTTCGCAATAAATATAGAGGCAAAACGCAACATAGGCAATTGTGCAGCAAAGTTTATAAATAATGATGAGGTTATCATTCTTGATGCCGGATCAACCACTTTAGAAGTTGCTAGGCATATTAAAAGCAGCAACGTTACTATAATAACAAATGATTTAAAGATCGGAATGGAAGTTGCTCGCTATCCAAATAACAATCTAATTATGACTGGAGGGATGTTGGAGCACTCAGTTTATACGTTGCTGGGGGAGGAAACGACAAAGTTCTTTTCAAAGGTGCATGTTAATAAATTATTTTTAGGCTGTGATGCTATGGACTTAGAGCTGGGAATAACAAACAGAACCCTCCGGGAGGTAAGTGTCAAGCAGGCCATGATGCAAGCTGCAGAAGAAATCATTTTAGTAACAGACAGCACTAAGCTGCATAAAAAGGTATTTGCACAAGTATGTGATTTATGTGATGTAGACAAGATTATCATCGACAAAATCGATGAGCCAACCCGACAGAAGCTTATTGAGGATGGTATTGAGGTGATAATTGCCCCAACGACTAAGGAATCGGCACCGCGAGAAAAGAAATAAGTCATATTTCCGATACAAATAAAAAGGTATAGTTTTTATTAATACTTAAAAAAGGGAGATACGCTTATGAATAAAAAGTATCTTTTGGGGATTGATGTCGGCACATATGAATCAAAGGGTGTGTTATGTGATGCCGATGGTAAAATACTCAACATTCAGACCTCTCCTCATCTTGTTAAGATGCCTAAGCCAGGCTGGGCAGAACATGATCCCATGGGTGATTGGTGGGCAGATTTTTGCAGTATCACAAAAGGATTATTGAAAAATACGGGAATAAACCCTCGAAATATAGCTGCCATTGGTTGTAGTGCTATTTCAACAGCGTTGGTTCCTGTAGATAAAAACTGCAATCCACTGCGTAATGCAATTCTATATGGCATTGACATAAGGTCTGTTCCCCAGATTAAGAAGCTAAACAGTATTATAGGTGAAAAAAGAATTAAAGAAATTTGTGGCAATCCTCTAACTGTCGATTCCTCAGGTCCAAAGATTTTATGGATTAAGCAAAATGAACCGGAAATCTATGAAAAGGCTGCGCACTTCACCATGACTCAGGGATTCTTAGTTGCTAGACTAACTGGAGAATATATTTTGGATAAGTACTCTGCCAGTGGCGCTGGACCCATGTATAACCGGGGAATGGGTACTTGGGATGACAGCCTGACAGCCTATATCACAGAAAAGGAAAGGTTGCCGCGGATAGTAGACTCTACCGAAATAGTTGGGTTTGTTACTGCTGACGCAGCAAAGGAAACGGGGCTTGCAGAGGGCACACCCGTTGTGGGAGGAAGTACTGATGCGTCTGCTGAGGCAGTTAGCGTTGGAGTTGTAGAATCGGGAGACTTTATGATAATGTATGGCTCGACTGTATATATGATAAAGGTAACAAATGAACCACAACAAAATTCAAATGTATGGAATGCAACCTATGTATTTCCGGAGCTGAGTTCTTTAGTAGGAGGCATGGCTACAACCGGATCCCTTACACGCTGGGTCAGAGATAATTTTGCAAAAGAGCTGGTTGAAAAAGAACAATCATGTGGATCAAATGCTTATACTGCATTGTTTGCTGAAATAGAAAACATTGATCCGGGGTCGGATGGAGTAATTGTGTTGCCGTATTTTAGCGGCGAACGTCTTCCTATTAATGACCCAGGTGCAAAGGGAATAATCTTTGGCTTAAACCTAACACATACTAGAGGCCATATATTTAAAGCTGTGCTGGAAGGTGTCGGATATGGAATTGATCAGTGCTTGGAATTATTTCGGAAGGCAGGGGATCCAATCAATCAAATAACTGCAGTAGGGGGAGGTACAAAAAGCCTTGGTTGGATGCAGATTATAAGTGATATTACAGGCTGCGTTCAATCAATACCTGAAACAACAGTTGGTGCGGCCTATGGTGACGCAATATTTGCCGGTCTTGGAGCCGGGCTTATCAAGTCAAGAAAAGACATTAAGGAGTGGATCAAAGAGAGATATGTAACTGTTCCTGATGTACGAAAGTATGAGATCTATCGTGGCTACAAAGAGAGATACGCACAAATTTACAGCAGCACTAAAGATATAATGCATAGTTATTAATATAAAAAATAGTATTGGAGGTTATTGTATGAGAATGGAGAATCTGTTGAGAGAAATGGCTCTTATCCCTGCACTTGCGGGAGCGGAACAAAAAATGGCCGCATATATGGAAAAAAAATTCAAAGAGATAGGCTATGAAACGACAATTGATACATTCGGTAACTGCATTGCCAGGGTGAATGGAACTGATTCAAAAGCTCCGACTATAATGGTGTTTGGACACATGGATCAACTTGGTTTTATGGTCCGTAGAATTGATCCCGACGGGTTTATAAGACTGGAACGTCTTGGCGGAATTCCCGAAAAGGTTCTGCCTGCTACACCAGTACAGATTCAGACTGAAAATGGCGAAATGATTGATGGGCTTATTGGCGTCAAGAGTCATCATGTAACTCCTGCGGAGGAGAAATACAAAGTAGACACTTATATGAACCTGTATGTGGATATTGGAGCAACAAGCCGTGAGCAAGTCGCAGCACTTGGAATTGAAGTTGGTGCCCCGGTTGTTTATAAGCCTAATTTTGTGAAGCTTCAGGGAACACGTGCTTATGGCACTTCATTTGATAATAGGGTGGCATGCGCAATTGTAATAGATATGGCTTACAGATTAAAGGAAAACCCTCCGGAAGCAACAGTTTATCTTGTTGGAAGCGTTCAAGAGGAATATAACCTTCGTGGTGCAATGATGGCTGCAAGGATTGTCAAGCCAGATATTGCAATTGCACTTGACGTAAATATTGATGGCCTTACACCTGATATGGCAGGTAAAAATGATGTCAAGATGGGAAATGGTCCTGTAATGAGCATGTATAACTTTCATGGAAGAGGAACTCTCAATGGAACAATTCCTCATCCGGGAATGGTAAAGCTTGTAAAGCAGGTTGCTGAGCGAGAAAAGATTAATCTACAGCGCAGTGCATCAATTGGGGGGCTTACCGACCTCGCATATGTACAGCTTGAGGGAACGGGTGTTGTAGGTATTGACATAGGAACGCCGGCGAGATATACTCATTCACCAGTTGAGTTATGTGACATCAAGGATGTGGAATTAACCAGTGACTTGGTAATGTCGGTAGTGTATGAAATTAAAGCAGAAACTAAGTTTGAGAGATAGTATTAGAATCTAATAATTGTAGTAAATAATCCATAGGCGTGGTTAATGCCATATGCCGGAAAAAGGAGAAAAATATGAGTTGGATCAAAGATATTTTAAAAACAAATAAACCTATTATTGCTATGTGTCATTTACAGGCAATGCCCGGGGACCCGGAGTATGATAAGCTTGGAGGCATGAAAAATGTGGTGGAAAAAGCACGCCATGATTTACATGCACTTCAAAATGGGGGAGTAGACGCAGTAATGTTCTCAAATGAGTTCAGTCTGCCATATATGACAAAAGTACGGCCTGAGACTACAGCTTCGATGGCAAGAGTCATTGGAGAATTAATGAGTGAAATTTCTGTGCCTTTTGGTGTCAACGTTCTGTGGGATCCTCAGGCATCTATTGATCTTGCTGCTGCAACCGGTGCACGGTTTGTAAGGGAAGTATTTACAGGAGTATATTCCAGTGACTTTGGACTTTGGAATACCAATGGCGGAGATGTTGTGCGCCATAGATCCTACATCGGAGCAGAAGACGTGAAGTTACTGTATAATATCGTTCCGGAAGCTGCAAAATATATCGGTGATAGGTCAATTGAGGATATAGCTCGGGGTACAATCTTTAACTGCAAGCCGGATGCATTGTGTGTTTCAGGATTGACTGCAGGTGCAGAAACTAATTCACAATCATTGGAAATCGTATCAAATATCGCAGGAGATACGCCTGTTTTTGCAAATACAGGAATGAGATTAGAAAACATTGATAAGCAACTTTCAATAGCATCAGGTGCAGTTGTTGGAACTACTTTCAAAATAGATGGGAAGTTTGAAAATCTTGTAGATGAAAATAGGGTTAAGACATTTATGACAAAAGTAAAAGAATTTAGACGCAATTTACCATAACTATTGGAGACAATGGATACAGGCGTCCCCTCGTCTCCACCAAAAAATTATTTGAATTTACATATAAAGCACTGTATTCAGTTGAATACAGTGCTTTGCACTATATTGACATGAATCTGGCAGTGCTTTAACTTTCCGTTTCGCATATGATCTTCCTTTATCCTCTAAAGGCTGCATCATGGTCTGTTTTGAAATAATTCTTATGTCCTTCAAGTGTTCTTCCTTGTTCTTCGAATTTTTTCATACGATGCTCAATCTCATCAAATATTTTCTTTAACATTATTGCTTGATTTTTGGAAATTTTCCAGTTATAATGGTTTTATGATATGAACAATGTGTTTGACATATGAACATAATTATAAGGAAAGGAGCATTTAATGTCTGGCGAAATTACTAAAATCACCGAAGCTGTTAGTAGAAACGAATTGGTGAAATTAACAAAAGAGCTTATCTCTATTCCCTCATATTATGGAATTAGAGACCAGGAAACGGAGGTGGCTAAGCATATACTGGCTATTTTTCAAAAAGAGGGGATAGAATGCCGACTCGAGGAGGTGAAAGACGGAAGGTGTAATGTTTATGCTGTATTGAAGGGCACAGGGACCGGCAAGTCACTTATGCTGAATGGACATCTTGATACCATCCCCCCATATGATATGGCTGATGCCTGTTGCCCTCATGTATCAGGAAACAAGCTTTATGGAAGAGGAGCCTCCGACATGAAGGGATCCTTGGCAGCCATGGTTATCTCCATGATAACCCTGAAAAGGCTAAACATCCCATTAAAGGGTGATGTAGTTTTTGCCGGTGTAATTGACGAAGAACGTCAAAGTCTTGGCAGTATAAGCCTCTTGGAAAAAGGGATACGTACAGACGCAGCTATAGTTGGGGAACCTACAGAATCAAAAATATGTACTGCACATAGGGGCCTGGAATGGTATGAGTTTGCATTTACAGGAAAAACAGTCCACGGAGGCAGGCAGCAGGAAGGCATAAATGCAATATCCAAGGCATTAAAGTTTATGTGTGTGGTAGAAAATGAGCTGGCTCCCAGGCTTATTGAGAGGAGACACCCTATTTTGGGTAATGCCACGGTTAATATAGGAGTTATCCAAGGCGGAACACAGCTTTCTACCGTTGCTGGTTACTGCTCGGTATATCTTGATAGGCGATTTTTACCCTATGAGCGTTACAAAGATATTGGACAGGAGTTTTTGGATATCATAGAGCGCTTATCTTCGCAGGATGCTGATTTTAAATGTGAAATGAAGGTTACCCAAGATAGCATCATGGAGGGTAATTATGTACATCTTGCCTATGAGATCGACCGGAATGACCCTTTTGTAAGGCTGATGCATAATAAATTGAGTCGTGTATTGGGAATTGATGCAGAATTATCTTACTTTCCGGCGTGGACAGATGCTGCATTGCTTTCTAACTATGGAAAAATTCCGACTGTCGTTTTTGGCCCTGGATACATGGCCTGTTGTCACTCCAAAGATGAGTTTGTGGAAGTGAGTCAGCTGGTAGAAAGCTGCATTACTTATGCTTTGACAGCTGTGGATTACTGCAATCAAGAAAAATAATATGATTGGAGATGGAAAAAATGGATCAAAAGAAGGAAAAAAGGGCTATAACCAAAATCAAGATTCCCCATGTTTATGTGCTTTTGTTTGCCATTATTATTATTGCCGCACTATGTACATATATAGTACCGTCGGGTCAATTTGAGTATGTATTTAATGAAGCGACAAATAGAAAACTAGTTGATCCGGACTCTTTTCATTATATTGAACAGACCCCCGCCAACTTCTTGACCCTAGCAAGGGCGGTGCCGTCAGGTATGGAGGCATCGGTAAATATTATTATGCTGGTAGTTTTGGTTATTGCTTCTTTTGAAATTGTAAACTCTACAGGTGCACTAAACGCCGGAATCTACGCTTTGATTAAGAGGCTTAAAGGTAAAGAATCCATAATTATAGCTGGAATGACAATACTGTTTGCTATTATCGGCGGTTTCTTGGGATGGGCAGAAGGAATACTTATCTTTATACCGTTGATTGTATCGATGACACGAGCCATGGGCTATGATAGCCTTTTAGGGGTGGGCATTGTTCTTTTGGGCGGTGCCGCAGGCTTTACTGCAGGTCCTCTGAATATTTACACTACCGGTATTTGCCAAGGTATTGCAGGACTGCCGCTTTTTTCCGCCTTGGAATTCAGGATGGTAAGCTTTGCCATTTTCACAGTTACTGCCATAGTTTTTGTTCTTCTTTATGCGAAGCGCCTAAAAGCAAGCCTAACAAACAGTTATGTCTATGGAATTGATACCTACGTGCAGGAGATAGATGAAAATAGTATACCTAAGTTCACTGCCCGCAGAAAGATCATAGTTGCGATGGTAGCTGCCGGGTTTATTCTTATTGCATATGGTACAGCAAAGTGGGGCTGGTATTTGAAAGAAATCAGCGGAGCATTTATTATTCTGGGAATTTTAGTAGGTATTGTGGGAAAGACATCCGCAAACGACATGTCACTGCAGTTTGCAAAGGGAGCCCAAAGCATTATTCCGTCTGCTCTCGTAATAGGTATTGCGAGGGGAGTTCTATACATCATGGAGCAAGGACATATTCTTGATACGGTAATCCATGCCATGGCAAACGGGCTTAATGGCCTCCCGGGAACAGTTAGTGCAGTTTTCATCAATCTTATCGCAATATTTTTCAATTTCTTTGTTATTTCGGCAAGCAGTAAAGCTGCTATGCTCATGCCTATACTCATGCCTCTAGGCGACATTATCAATGTTAATCGCCAGGTTATCACAATTGCCTATCAGTTCGGTGATGGTTTCACAAACTATTTCTGGCCTACATCAGGCATAGTCATGGCTGGTCTTGCAATGGGAGGCAATATTCCGTGGGAAAAATGGGCCAAGTGGACATGGAAGATTATGCTGACCTGGACAGCTGTAGGTATAGCAATGGTTATTGCAGCGCAAGCAATGCAACTGGGGCCGTTTTAACAGATAATCGGGAAAGGGGGAGGTTGTATTGAAAATTGATACTATAATTATTAACGGAAAAGTATTAACGATGGAAAACCATCAGCCTTTTGCCGAAGCAATAGCAATAAGTGATGGAAAAATAGCAGCGATAGGCTCCGATAATGAAATTGCTCTACTTGCAAAAGCCGAAACGGAAATTATTGACGCCGGGCAGAATACTGTTCTTCCTGGTTTTATAGATGCCCATGTACATTTTATGGGTACAGGTCTTGATGCGTCTTCGGTCTGCCTCACCGGAGCTTTGAATCATAAAGAGCTATTCCATAGGCTAAAAGCTTATGAAGCAGGGCTTAAGAATAATGCATGGCTAAGGGGCTACGGCTATGATGAAACAAGATATGCAGAAAATGCCCTTCCGGATATTGATGCATTAAATGCGGCATTTCCTAACCGCCCTGTATTTTTAAGCCGTATTGATGCACACTCATGCTTTATGAATGATATTGCCTTTAAGCTGCTTGAGATTAAACCGGAAACGGAGGGTATAATTTGTGAAAACGGGAGATTTACCGGTGTTTTAAGAGCTGCAGCTAATTCAAAAGCCAGAAAAAAGATGTCAGATGAACTTATTACTGATGAAGTACGTAAAGAGGCTATGCTTGCCGGTGCGGAAATTGCCCTCAAAGAGGGAGTTACTTCACTGCATGCCTTAGAGGGGGGCAGCCTTTTTAGTGATAAAGATATGGATGTCATGCTCAAATACCAGCAGGAGCTCCCGATTCGAACTCTTTTATACCACCAAATTACCGACGTTTCAAAGGTGAAAAGCGAGGGCTTACCCCGTATAGGCGGGTGTATAACTGTGGACGGCTCCCTAGGCTCTTATACGGCAGCGCTGTTGGAGCCTTATGCGGATAAGCCTGTTACATCAGGTGCTCCCTATATGACACAAAAAGATATAGATGATTTCGTAATGGAGGCCCACATTTCCAATATGCAAATAGCCATGCATACTATCGGAGATAAAGCCATTGAAATGCTCATGCAGGCCTATGAAAAAGCGCTTAATAAATATCCCAGGAACAATCACCGGCATAGGTTTGAACATTTCAGCGTGCCCACTTATGACCAAATACGCCGGGCCGGAAATATGAACGTATGTATTTCGGTTCAGCCAAGCTTTGATTACCTGACCAGCTACACTATGATGCCGGCAAGACTGGGGAAAGAGCGGGTCAAACGTTCTTATCCCCTGAGGAGTCTCATTGAGGAAGGTTTGATTATTGCCGGCGGTTCTGATAGTAATATTACCCCTATATCCCCTCTTTTGGGTATATATTCCTCAATGCAGCACTCTAACCCGCTTCAACGACTTTCTCTTTATGAATCCATAAAGCTCTTTACAATTAATGCTGCTTACCTCGGATTTGAGGAGAAAGTCAAGGGGTCGCTAAAAATTGGAAAGCTGGCTGATATTGTTATTTTAAAGGGCGACCTTCTAAATACTTCTTCGCATGAAATCAAAGACGTGGAGATACTTAAGACTATTGTCGGCGGTCAAGTCAAATACCATAATGACTAGTGTTAAACCCATAATATTTCCAATAAATGAAATGATGCAAATCTAGGTCTTTTAACATATGAGTGCCTGAACTTTTTTGCGAAACAAAAAAGTTCAGGCACTCGTCTTTCAAAGTGTTAATAAGCACTAGGGCATTTGTTGCCAAGGTACATCTCTTTTGATATACTAAATCTAAAAATGAGGAAAGAGTTGATCTAATGAAAAATGATTTAAATGAAGAGAAGCTGACCAGTATTGAAAAAGCAATAATGATTTTGGAAGCCTTGGGTAGTGAGCCTTATTGCTTTAAGCCTATTGATTTAGCAAAAAAGCTCGGATTCAACCGCTCCTCAGTTTATAGGATATTGCAGATTCTACTATACAGGGATTTGGTTATCTTTGACCAGGACACAGATATGTATAAAATCGGACCGGGTATGTATCATATTGGAACCACTTATCTATACAGAAATAGTTATATGAGCAAAATAAACGATATTTTAGCTGAAATTTCTGATATTACAAAAGAATCAGTAGGTATGGCGGTAAAGGACGGAGATAAAATAATCTCGATTTTCGAGATAGAGGTTCATCAGCCTATGAAGCTCAATGATGTTCCTGGAAGATACTTTCCAGTGAATAAGGGGAATTACGGGAAGTGCATTATGGCATATCAGCCGATTGAATATATCCACCTGGTTTTGGATAACAGTACCTTTGAAAAATCTTATCCTAATACGTTGACAACAAAGGAAGAACTGCTTAAAGAATATGAAAACATACGTCGTCAAGGGTATTCTATGAGTATTGACGAGCTAGGCATAGATATTCTTGGCACAGGGATCCCAATTTTTGATGCTCATGGGAATATCAAAGCTTGTGTAGCTGTTGCCTTTTTCCGCGAAGACGGCTGGGAAGAAAAACTAATCCATATAAAGGATATCCTCTTGAGTTATCAGCATCGACTGGAAAGATATATGCCCTAAAGGAATTGGGGATCTGTTTGGTAAGGCTTTATCTTCCAAAGTGACAAAAGAATCTGCGATTAAGCCTAAATATCAAGGAAATGGTTTGTTAATGTTGGAACCTACATATAAACACATTATACTTGAAGAGGTTTCAGAGTGGGGTGGAATAGTACTGGATGATGGACTTTTCCTTGCTTGTGAATCGAATGTTCAGCAAAAGGTAGTAGTA
Organism: Clostridia bacterium BRH_c25; assembly: GCA_001515955.1. Next base: position 18,248 of record LOES01000217.1, read on the forward strand.
AGAACTAATCTTTCTTCAGCAATGATGGGAAATGAAGGATTATTCAACTTATGTCTGAAAGGAAAAGGAATTGCTATACTGGAGAGTCCTGTACCCAGAAATGAACTTATAGAGTTAGTGCTTGAAAACGATGAGGTTAGAATCGATGGAAGTTATGCTATTGCATGGTCTGATACGCTAGATTTTAGAGTTGAAAAGTCCAGTAAAAGCTTGATCGGTTCTGCGGTTTCCGGCGAAGGTTTAGTTAATGTATACCGCGGAACAGGAAGAATACTTATGGCACCTGTAGAATAAGATATGTTGCAGAGGCCGGTATTAAAATCTGATTAGTGGATTTTAAAAGTTATGACCGTCTCCACCAAATACATAAATCAACAGACTGGGAATTTTGATTCTTAGTCTGTTTTTTGTCCTTCCTTAACCTTCCCTTTATAACAAACATAAAAAATATATCGAAAAACAATAAATTAATATTGCATATCAATAATAACATATGCTATACTACAACCAATGAAAGGGAATTTCCCACAATGTTTTGGAGGATGATTTTATGTGGAATGGCAAGAAATCAATCAGTCTAAGTAAATTCTGTGTTCTAATTTTCACTGCTATGTTAATCGGCACCGCTTTATCAGCACCATGGCTTGTGCGGCGGTTTCTGGATTTTTCACGGGCCGATTTAGTCGGGACGGAAGCTTTCTTCCTATCAACCATTTATTCTGGTAGTGTTCCGGCAGCGGTACTGCTTTTCTGCCTTTACCGTTTGCTCCACCACATTGAGATTGATCAGGTATTCATTACTACGAATGTGGAGTATCTAAGACGGATTTCGTGGAGCTGCTTTGCAGGAGCTATTATCTGCTCTGTTTCAATACTATACTATTTTCCATGGATATTTGTGGCGGTAGCCGCTGCATTTATGGGGCTGATTGTGCGGGTTGTCAAAAATATTATTGCGCAAGCGGTAGAACTAAAAAACGAGTCGGAATTCACGATATAAAGGAGGCAGGAACGACATGCCAATTATAGTGAATTTGGATGTGATGATGGCAAAGAGAAAGATGTCGTCTGGTGAACTGGCTGAAAAAATCGGTATCAGTCAGGCGAATCTCTCCATCCTTAAAACCGGCAAGGCTAAAGCAATGCGTTTCTCCACACTGGAGGCGATCTGTAAAGCGCTTAATTGCCAGCCCGGTGACATTCTGGAATTCATGGAGCAAGACAATAATAAGGAGGCAGGTATATGAACGGACATTTTTCAAGTGATAGCGGAGCATCATTTACTGATACACCATCGCAGACTGCTGTAGTGGGAGTACCCCTGGGGCATAAGTCCAAAGAACCATTTGAGACAGACCGGAAGGACAGAATTTTTGCTCTCTTTACCTTTGTCCTGGGGTTTTTATTCGTGCGGTGGGTAATGTTTTCATGGCAGGGTTGGGGGGTTACAGTGTTTACTATTGGCTATTGCTTTGCTATTACTATGTATCTTATGAAAAAGGGGATACCCATGACCCGTTCCGGATTCTTCTGGCTGGCAGCGGTTGTATTGACCGGAATCAGCTATTCTCTTTATGCGAACAACGGCTTAGAGCCATGGCGCAGTTTGTTTTTGTTCTGCACAGCCGTTTACTTTGTAATCTGTGCTACAGGACGGCTAATACTAAACAATACCAGCAACTTGCTTTTGCTGGACGGAATTAACGGCTTGTTTGTTATTCCATTTAAAAACTTTGGCTGCCAGTATAAAAGCCTTTCTTCACCCCAATATATAAAAAGAAGCTTGGGAAGGCAAATTTTGTCCATTACCTTTGGCATACTGCTGGCGTTATTGATCGCAGGTATGGTTTTACCATTACTGATGCGAGCGGACAGCGGAGGTTTCTCCAAAATCGCAAATGTCATCTATGAATACTACCGATGGGTGCAAAATCAGTTCAGGGATATTATACTCCAAGTCATCCTTGCGGTCCCAATCGCGGCTTATCTATTTGGACTTGTGGCCGGCTGTGTCCACAACAGAGGCTGCCGGACATTCAAAAGGGAGGACATTCAATATGCGGCCGAATCCTTGCGGGTACTCGCATTGTCTACTGTTTATACTGTACTCGGTTTAATTTGCTGCCTATATTTAGTATTCATAGGTAGCCAGCTGCCCTATTTTTTCTCTGCATTCGCTGGACAGAGACCGGAGGGATGGCAGATTTATTCTGAATACGCCCGAAGCGGATTTTTTGAACTGTGCCAAATTGCGGCGATCAACCTATTCTTACTGACAATGGCAAATCTTCTTTGCAAAAAGCCTCAAGGGGAGAACTATGCTTTTAAAATACTCAATTGCCTGCTTTCCCTGCTGACTTTACTGCTCATCGCCACCGCATTCAGCAAAATGGCGCTGTATATCGGGGCATACGGACTTTCCATGCGCCGACTGCTGCCGTGTTTGTTTATGGTTTTTCTCGCTGTTGTTTGTGGAGGTGTGATTGCATTACAAAAATGGCAATTCTCAATTATACGGGTTTTGGCTTTTGTAGGCACTTTGATGATGTGCACGCTTTGTTTGCTTAATCCGGATGCTTTTGTTGCCCGCTATAATGCGGACCGTTATCTTTCGGGAACACTCGATAGCTTTGATGTGCAAATCTTATATCGGTCAGGCCCGGCAGGAGTTGATCCTGCGTTAAGAGTATATGCTCAGACAGGAGACGAGGAACTAAAAGCGCAGCTTAAAACCTATATTTATGATCAGCAACAAGAGAGCGCAAAGTCATTGGGGCGGTCGCGGGACAGTATGCAGAACATGCTTGTCCGGCAAAAGACTGCGGAGTTTGCAGTGCATTCAGATTGAATGCACTGCTTTCAATCTGCCAAGGTATATCATTTAAATTTCTCCGGCTACTATCATTTCAGCAATATAGGAAACTACTGTTCCAACTACTTCCGGACATTTGTCTCTATGACCGCCTGCTTCTTCAAAGGCTTTAAACTCATCTCGATTGCTTAAATTGAAAGACTTGCCCATGATGGTTTTTTGTATCTGGCAGCAAAGAATACCACCATACTTTGATTCCAGTTTTTCCGACAGATGCCTGGAAAGGTCATAACACTTGCGGCTGCGTCCACTATG
>LOES01000218.1 GCA_001515955.1 Clostridia bacterium BRH_c25
ATAACAAATTCAATCCTGACGCAAGCATCACGAGACAGGACATGATGGTGTTGGCAGAAAAAGCCCTGAGACTGCAGAAGAAGCATACGCAGCAGGGGAATGCAGCAGATCTTGACAAGTTTGCCGACAGGCGGCTTATATCAGACTATGCGGTATACAGTGCAGCCTCTATTGTAAAGGAAGGCCTGATGGAGGGCAGTGGAGGCAGTCTCAATCCCCTGGGCAATACCACAAGGGCGGAGGCAGCCGTATTCCTGTACAGGATATATAACATGGACTAGTGATATAGTCACGTAATAGAATAATAAGCTAAAGCAGATAGCGGTTTGAGTAGGAACACCAAATGCAGCTGTCTGTTTTTGCTTGTCATATAATTCACCCAGACTGTATTCCCGGGGCATGAGGAGTGATAATGATTGAGATGACATGTTATAATATCAGTAGTAAAGTATAAAAATAGGAAAGAAGTGCATATATTTTGAAGATGACGAAGATTATTGTAAGAAAAGACTTTTCTAATGAAGAAGAAATCGCAAATGCCGTAACTCACGGTTTGGGAGTGCTGCTGGGTATTACTGCTCTGGTTATATTTGCTGTTAAAGGTGCAAAAACTCAGAATGCTTTATATACGGTAAGTATGATGATTTATTCGGTATCGACTATTGTTTTATATGCAAACTCCATGCTATATCATGCTTTTAAAGAAGGAAAGACTAAAAATGTATTTGAGAGATTGGACCATTTATCTATTTATATTCTAATAGCAGGCAGTTACACTCCCTTTTGCCTGATTGCCATTGGCGGCATTAAGGGAATTATTATATGCAGTATCCAATGGGCATTGGCAATTGCAGGGGTTACATTCAAGGTAATATGGATTGACAGGTTTGTAAAGATACATGTTTTAATTTATTTGACTATGGGGTGGATGATCAGCTTTTTTATCAGCAGTATTTTTAAATCTATATCATTTACCGGATTCTATTTGCTGTTGGCTGGAGGTATAGCTTACAGTGCAGGTGTTTTGTTTTATATATTCAACTGGTTTAAATATCACCATTTTGTCTGGCATGTCTTTGTATTAGCCGGAAGTGTACTGATATTTTTTAGTTTATATTTATTTGTGAAAATATAGGATGATATGCTTTGCAAAGAGGCCTTGGTGTCAGGTGTGGATAAAAAAACATAATTAGACATATATTTACAATTATAGTACCTTCTGTTAGTATAGTAACAGAAGGTACTTTCATGTTGAATTTGATCGAAAAATACGGTGTAAGGGGGAAAGTTTATGTACTCTGAGAATAAATTATTAATAGCCAAAGGCGATAAACCTGTTTATCTTTTACCTGATATGGCAAACCGGCATGGACTGATAGCAGGAGCTACCGGTACAGGAAAAACTGTTACTCTTAAGGTAATGGCAGAATCTTTCAGCGATATGGGAGTACCTGTTTTTGTTACCGATATCAAGGGGGATCTGGCCGGTCTGGCAGCTCGGGGCAGTGACAGCCCGGCCGTGCAGGAGCGATTAGCAAGGCTGGAGATAGAAGATTTTAGCTGCAAGCAGTATCCGGTACGTTTCTGGGATGTTTTCGGTGAGGGGGGGCATCCTGTTCGGACTACCGTCTCAGAGATGGGGGCTTTGCTGCTGTCGCGGCTGCTGGGATTGAATGACACTCAGACAGGAGTACTGAATATAGTATTCCGCATTGCAGATCACATGGGCTTGCTTCTGTTGGATTTGAAGGATTTGAAGGCCATGTTGAAATATGTAGGTGACAATGCCGGGAGATATACCCTTGAATATGGAAGTATCTCATCTCAAAGTGTAGGCGCAATCCTGCGCAGTTTGATCGCCTTGGAGGATCAAGGGGGGGCTGATTTTTTCGGAGAGCCTGCCCTGGATATTTATGACTGGATGCAGGTTGTCGGAGATGGACGGGGATATATTAATATTTTACATAGTATAGAGCTTTTTCACAGACCGGCATTGTATTCCACCTTCCTGCTGTGGATGTTGTCCGAACTGTTTGAGACCTTGCCTGAATCCGGAGACACAGACAAACCCAAGATGATATTTTTCTTTGACGAAGCACATCTCCTGTTTGAGGATACACCTAAGGTGCTGCTGCAAAAGATCGAGCAGGTGGTAAGACTGATACGCTCCAAGGGTGTAGGCATTTATTTTGTAACGCAGAATCCGATGGATTTGCCCCAGGATGTACTGGGACAGCTGGGGAACCGAATACAACATGCCCTCCGGGCGTATACTCCTGCAGAGCAGAAGCGTGTTAAGGCAGCTGCCCAGACCTTCAGATCAAATCCTGCCTTTGATACCGAGACCGCTATTACAGAGCTTGCCACAGGGGAAGCATTGATTTCCTGTCTTGCTGCCGACGGCAGTCCAAGCATCGTTGAACGTGTTTTTATCTTACCGCCCCAAAGTCAATTCGGAACTATTGATGATAATCTGCGCCGTCAGATTATCTCAGCCTCACCTATGAGCAGCAAGTATGATAAGGAAATCGACAGGGAGTCTGCCTACGAGCTTTTGGAAGCAAAGGTAAGGCAGGAGCAGGCTGCAAAACTGGAGGAGCAGGAGCAGTTAAAGAGGCAGAAGCAATTGAAGGAGGAAGAGAAGGAAAGGGTGCGCAGCCGGAAAGGAACTTCAACAAGACGTACAACTTCCCGCAAATCCGCTTTGGAGAGAGCGGCGGATACAGCGGTAAGCACCATAGGCAGAGAGCTGGGCAGAACACTAATACGCGGACTGCTTGGTTCCTTGAAGAAATAAGCAACCGACTTTTTAAGAGGCAGGATGCATTGCATCCCGCCTCTTAAATTGATGATCAGTCCGGTATATAATCTGAGTAGGGTTCGATAATTATGGTATTGCTGCTTGCTTCCCAAGCCACGTTAAAATTGATAAGAGCGGCTATATCCCGAAGCTTGAAATAGTTATTACTGTTAATGGTGTACGCAGAAAGCTCTGTTTTTTTGCCGTCCAAATAAATAGGAGAGTCATTCGCTACTGCCGTCTGCGGACCTTCAACCTTGCTTGTTTTCAATTCTCCTCCAACAGGAGTGTATTTTTCAGGAGTGATTATATTAATGGATTTTGTTATGTTGTCCCATTTTATCTCAAACTGCCTGTCTGAATCTCTCATTCCCAATATATATGCCAGATCCCGAAGCTTGAAATAGTTGCTGTCATTAATGATATAAGCGTCCATAGGGATCAGATCTCCATTGACCATTACTTCGGAGGAGGCAGGTATAGTCGTAATTGATTCTCCAGGCACATTTTCAGGTACATCAATTGAAGAGTAATCAAAGAATTCACTCTTCCAAAAGGCATGTGTCTCTGAAAAAATCTTAAGATCTATATCAAAATACTTATCATCAGACCTTGATTTTGTTATTTTACCGTCAAGATATTCATTGTTGGAATCCCAGGTGGTATCAAGAATTACCCATTTTCCGCCGATAAAGGCTTCATTCCATGCGTGGTTGCTTCTAATTCCGAAAAATACTCCTTCATCTCCCGTATTGAGATAATCCTTATATAGTGAAAACATCTCATGGAATAAATTTGCCGTCGGGCGGCCATCGGCAAAACCGCTTACCACTTTGCACGGGATTCCGGCACTTCTCGCCAAAGCAGCCGTTAGATTTGCATAACCGGCACAGACGGACAGCTTTGAGTCTAAGGTGCCCTTTGCAGAGTAATCCTTATCAGGCAATGTATAATAATCATCGTTTGCATAGCGGAAAGTATGCAAATCGTATACAATATTGTCTGCGACCCAATCATGTATAGCTTTCAGCTTTTCATAGTCAGTAGAGAAGCCATTGACGATTTCCTTTGAAAGACTGATGATTTCGGGGTCATAAACTTGAATATAATCAGTGGGGACCAGATAATTATTCAGTGCCTCCTGATCTTTTCTTTCTTTATTTTGCATTGATGAGTTTAGTTTGTAAAAACCTTGCCAAATTGTATCATCCAGCTGTATATTTTCTGTTTTCTGCATATAGTCGCTTATTTGCAGTACTTGTTCACTTAAGCTGTAGTTTCCGTCCAAACAAGCATATTCTTTATTATTGATCACGGTGCAGACAACAGGGTAACTTATTTGCTTAAGCTGACCATTATCATATTTGAATTTATCAAGAATCCAACTTGCTCCACTTTCATATATCCCGTCAAGCCCGTAAATATGTACACCATAATCATCCATGAGCTGCTGGAACATCGCGGCACGGGATAATGAAAGGCCGCACTCGTGACTATAATATATCAAAATAAAGCTTTTCCCACTGGTAAATAACTTGTTGGCTTCAAGGGTTGTGATTTCATGGTATTTATCTCCTGTGAAGGTTTGTGCCGCAAAATCATTTTCACCGGCCCAAACAAGAGTAATATTGCTGATCAGCATTACCATAACAATAAAAACCGCACAGATTTTTTTCTTGAATACACGTATCATAAATATTCCTCCGCTTAAACTATTTTTTCTTGTTCTCATCTGCTATTGATATAAACCTGCATCAACAATAGAAAACTTTATACTTTCAGCTCCCCAAATCTGTGTTTCTGATATCCCTAAAAATTCTACCTTAAGCTTCAGCACGCCCTCCAAATCTATGTCAAAATCAACAGGCTCAACGCCTTTGGTAATCTCAGGAGAATTGTAAAGCAAAAGATCGTCACCATAGACTTTGAATCGGCCTACACTTGAAGAATCACGCTTATCATAGTTTAAAATGATTTTTCCTTTTAATTTCTTATACATACCATTAGTTTTATATTCCTCCCATGAAGAACCGGCATTACCGGTTCCGTTTTTCTCATACACAGTAATTCCATCAGTGTACTCATTTCCAAGATTATCCTTCGCATTTTGAAGCTTCTTGAATTCATTTCCGTCTCTGTCGAAGTATTCCAAATCAATCAGCATGGCCACCGGCATCTGGGAGTCATGCTTGCCGATATATACACTCTGAGTTTTGCCGTCCCAGCTGATCGGCTTGCCGACTGCTATGGATACTGCTCTCGCAGGCAAATAGGTGGTGCCGTTATAACTGAACACCTCTACCGGATTGCCGTTGGCATCAACCGGGTTAAATTTTACATCATCAACATAGATATTGACCCCTGTGGATACTGTAATCTGCTTTTGCAGCATTGCTGCCATTACCGGAATAACGGTAGTGTATAAAATCGCCATAATTACCATTCCAAGAATAACATAGTACATTTTTTGAAGTTTTTTCATGTAATTATCCTCCTTTTTAATTTAGTTTAATTATTCCGTAGTTACTATTATTATACAGTTTTTAAACCTCGGGTACCATATAAAGTCGCAAAAGGATGAAAAAAAGTATACCATATAAGTCTTAGCAGGTTTATCTATAAAATAAAACGGGATGCTGTGCATCCCGTTTTAAGCCATCAGGTTCTATAGCTGCCGTTAATTTTCACATAGTCATAGGTAAGGTCGCATCCCCATGCAGTAGCTGAAAAGCTGCCTTCCTTCATATCCGCTTTTATTTTCACATATTCCTCAGCCATTACGGCAGAAGCGGTCTTATCACAGAACTGCATGGGTTCTCCGCCGGAAACCAGCTGTATGCAGCCCTTTTCGCTTTCGAAGGAGATGTCTACCTTATCCGGGGAGAAATAACCGCCGGAATAGCCAAGGGCGCATAAAATCCTTCCCCAGTTTGCATCATTTCCGAAAAATGCGGCTTTGACCAGATCAGAGCTTATTATGGACTTTGAAAGCTTGCATGCGTCAGAGGCAGATTGGGCATTTATTACAGTACACTCGATGAGCTTCGTGGCCCCCTCTCCATCACGGGCAATCAGTTTTGCAAGCTCGGTATTGAGAAGATCAAGAGCCTCTTTGAAGGTGTCAAAGCTTTCATCAGGGCTTTCAATCAGTTTGTTGCCTGCTGACCCATTGGTCAGGATCATTACCATATCATTGGTGCTGGTATCTCCATCTACCGATATCATATTGTAGGTTTTTTGCACACTGGCACCCAAAGCCTCCTGGAGCATGGCCTTTGTGATATTTGCATCGGTGGTTATAAAGCTCAGCATGGTAGCCATGTTGGGATGTATCATGCCTGAGCCTTTGGCGATGCCGCTGAGAAGTATCTTTTTGCCCTCCAGCTCAGCTTCGACAGTGACTGATTTTGCAATCGTATCGGTTGTCATAATTGCCTGGGCGGCATCTTTGCCTCCGTCGTAGGATAGATTTTCACATGCATTCCTGATTCCGGACTCAATGCAGTGCATTGGGAGATGAAGGCCAATAACCCCGGTTGACGCAACCAGAACCGAGTCGGAGGGTATATCCAGGAGAGCTGCTGTAAGCTCTGCCATAGTATTTGCATCCTTCTGTCCCTGTTTTCCCGTACAGGCATTTGCATTGCCGCTGTTTACAACAATTGCTTGGGTGTTTTCTGACTGAATGTGCTCCATATTCAAAAGTACAGGTGCCGCTTTTACTTTATTTGTAGTGAAAACTGCAGCAGCAACCGACTTCTTTTCACTATATATTACACATAGATCCTTTTTGCCGCTGTTCTTTATCCCGCTGGATACACCGCTTGCCTTAAAATATGGCACGTCTGTGATGGTTTTGCCCTTAATTATCTTCATTGATAGACCTCCCTATAAAATATTTGGTATCATATCCAAACCTGCATGCTCATAAAACCCGAAAAGAATGTTCATATTTTGCACTGCCTGCCCGGCAGCTCCTTTTACAAGATTATCGATGGCACTGACAGCTATTACTCTTTTTGTACGTTCATCCACCCTCACTGCAATATCACATATATTCGAGCCTCTCACATTCCTTGTTTCCGGAAGGGCTTCGGTGATCCTGATAAAGTTTTCTTTTTTGTAATAGCTCCTGTACAAGTCGTAAACTTCAGCCTGTGAGACATGCTTCTTGAGGCTTCCGTAACAGGTTGCAAGTATCCCTCTGCTCATTGGCACAAGGTGGGGTGTGAAGCTGAGAAGGATCTTTTCGCCTGCTACATCGGAAAGCTGCTGTTCGATTTCCGGGGTATGCCTGTGAGTTGCAACATTATACGCCTTGACAGATTCGCTGCATTCACAAAACAGTGTTGAAAGGTTTGCGCTTCTTCCTGCTCCGGATATGCCTGATTTCGCATCGACAATAACCGATGTATTGTCAATGATACCGGCATGCATTAAAGGTGCAAGAGCGAGAATGCTTGCAGTGGGATAGCAGCCTGGGTTTGCCACAAGGCTCGCATTTGAAATACTTTCGCGGTTTATTTCGGGCAGGCCGTAAACGGCATTCCCCAAAGGGCCGGTGAGCTTATGCATCACACCGTACCACTTTTCATACTCCTTATAATCCCGAAGCCTGTAGTCGGCACCGAGATCAATGACTTTTACTCCGGCAGAAAGGGCTTTTTCCACCAGGTCAAAGGATTGCCCGTGGGGAAGTGCGAGAAATAATACATCGATTTCTGAAAGTTTACTTTCAACAGAATGAATATCTATGCAAAGATTATCCAATAGACCTTCCAGATTTCCATATACATCACTTAATCTCATATTGGAATAATTATGAGACGATAAGAAAACAACAGAAATACTTTTATGCCGGGACAGTATTACTGAAAGTTGATAGCCTGCATAGCCTGTCGAGCCGACAATGCCTGCTTTTACCATATACATCACCTCTATACTTATATTATTAAAACATTATACATATATATGATTAAATATGCAATATAAATTATAAAAATTCATAAAAAATATTGCATATAAATACATATGTATGTATAATTAATACCAATAGGAATTGGAGGTGAAGGTTAATGGGGTTAGCAGCTTATAAAGAAATGCCTGAAAAGCTTTGTAGGCAGTTCAAGGATAAGACGGTAGTTATAAAGTATGGCGGCAGTATTACAAAGGATATTGAGGCAACCGACGCATTGATGGAGGATATAGCAGCTTTGAGGGATATTGGTGCAAGAGTTGTCGTTGTACACGGCGGAGGGCCGGATATAAACAGGATGTTTGGCAGGCTGAATCTTAAGGCTGAATTTGTCAAAGGATTAAGAGTAACAGAGGCTTCTGCCATGGAGGTTGTTGAAATGGTGCTGTCGGGCCGGGTCAACAAGGAGCTGGCCTCCAAGCTTCTCGGCAAGGGAGTTGCTGCTGTTGGTATAAGCGGGAGAGATGGAAGGCTTATAGAAGCGGGGAAAATGTATTTGGAAGAAGCCGGTGAGAAAATCGATATAGGCTTTGTAGGTAAAGTAACCGGCGTCAATAGCAAAATAGTCAGCGATCTGCTGGGCATGGGATATGTACCGGTTATCTCCCCGGTGGCAGAGGATATTGAAGGAAATGTGTACAATATCAATGCGGATTATGTAGCGGCAGCTATCGGAGTATCTCTTGATGCAGACAGCCTTGTATATTTGTCCGATGTGGATGGGCTTTTCGGAGATATAAATGATAAAAACAGCTTGATAGGCAGTATCACTACAGTGGAAATTGAGGGGCTTATCAAAGCCGGCACTATATCCGGAGGGATGATACCCAAAATGAAGTGCTGTACTGAAGCTATTGAAAGGGGAGTGAAGTCGGTATGCCTCATAGGAGGGAGCCGGGTTCACGTCTTACAGGAGCTTATTGAGGGCAAACCGGTAGGAACAATTATAAAAGGAGGAGAATATCATGTCTAAGGAAAATGTACTTAATACTTATGCACGCTTTAATATTACTGCCGCTGAAGGAAAAGGATGCCTGCTTTATGATGAGCAAGGCAAAGAATATCTGGATTTTGTATCCGGGATAGCGGTAAACTGTCTGGGGCATTGCCATCCCGCGGTTATAAAAGCTATACAGGAACAGAGCTGCAAGCTAATGCATGTGTCAAACCTGTATTGGAGTGAACAGCAAATCAGCCTGGCTGAAAAGCTATGTACATTAAGCGGACTCCAGGGAGCATTTTTCTGCAACAGCGGTACTGAGGCAGTGGAATCGGCAGTTAAATTTGCCAGGAAGTACGGAAAGCTTAAGGGAGGAATGGGCAAGCATGAAATTCTATATATGAAGAATTCCTTTCATGGCAGAACTCTTGGAGCACTTTCGGTGACCGGGCAGGAAAAGTATCAGAAGGATTTTATGCCGCTGATACCGGGGGTTAAAAGTGTGGAATTCAATGATATTGATAAGCTGCGTTCAGAGATGAATTCGAATATCTGTGCAATTATTGTTGAACCGATTCAGGGAGAAGGCGGTATAATTTCAGCACAAGAATCATTTTTAAAGGAAGCAAGGAAGCTTTGTGAAAAATATGAAGCCCTGCTTATATTTGATGAGGTGCAGTGCGGAATCGGAAGGCTTGGAAGTCTCTTCGCCTTTGAGAAGTTTGGTGTTATGCCTGATCTGATATGTCTTGCAAAAGGCTTGGGGGGAGGGTTCCCCATTGGTGCGGTTGTCGCTTCAGGGAAGGTGGCTGAAAGCATTACCCCCGGGGATCATGGCTCAACCTTCGGAGGCAATCCCCTTGCCTGTTCGGTAGCTCTTACAATTCTTAATGAGCTTCTTGAAAAGGGGGTTCTCGCAAATGTCGAA
>LOES01000219.1 GCA_001515955.1 Clostridia bacterium BRH_c25
TTCTACAAGCTCTATAAGCTCTGCGTCATCTACCATGTCAACCTTGTTGAGGAATACTACTATGTAGGGTACTCCTACCTGTCTTGACAACAGTATGTGCTCTCTTGTCTGCGGCATTGGTCCGTCTGCTGCTGATACAACAAGGATAGCTCCGTCCATCTGTGCTGCTCCTGTTATCATGTTCTTTACATAGTCAGCGTGGCCTGGGCAGTCAACGTGTGCATAGTGCCTGTTCTTTGTCTCATACTCAACATGAGCTGTGTTTATTGTTATTCCTCTTTCCTTCTCTTCCGGTGCCTTGTCTATTTCGTCATACTTTGTTGCTGTTGCACCGCCGTACTTTGAAAGTACTGTTGTTATTGCCGCTGTAAGTGTTGTCTTACCGTGGTCAACGTGACCTATTGTCCCTATGTTTACATGGGGTTTGGTCCTCTCGTATTTTGCCTTTGCCATTTTTACTTTTCCTCCTTTAAAAATCAGATAATATAATCTAATATTTTAGGAAATTGTATTCCCCTTAATGGATCCATACAACTTCCTGATTTTATTTACTTATCGCCCAATATCTTCTCAGCTATACCCTTGGGAACTTCTTCAAAGTGATCCATTTCCATAGAATATACCGCACGGCCTTGTGTCTTTGAACGCAAATCGGTAGCATAGCCGAACATTTCAGAAAGGGGTACAAAGCTTCTTATAACTTGGGCGCCGTTTCTTGCGTCCATACCCTCAATTCTTCCTCTTCTGGAGTTGATGTCACCAAGAACATCTCCCATATACTCTTCAGGTACTGTTACCTCAACCTTCATTATTGGCTCGAGAAGTGCGGGATCCGCTTTCTTCATACCATCCTTGAAAGCCATTGATCCGGCTATCTTGAACGCCATTTCAGAGGAGTCAACCTCATGGTACGAACCATCATAAAGGGTAACCTTTAAGTCGAGAACCGGGTATCCGCCCAGCACACCATTCTGAGTAGCTTCTTCCACACCGCGCTGTACAGCTGGTATATACTCTCTCGGAATTGCTCCACCTACTATTTTGTTAACAAATTCAAAGCCTGCTCCAATCTCCTGAGGTTCCAGTTCAAGCCATACATGACCGTACTGTCCCTTACCACCTGATTGTCTGACAAACTTTCCTTCTACCTGTGCTTTCCTTTTGATGGTCTCCTTATAAGCAACCTGCGGCTTGCCGACATTCGCTTCGACCTTGTACTCGCGCATCATTCTGTCAACAATAATTTCCAGATGCAGTTCACCCATACCTGCAATTATTGTCTGACCCGTGTCAACATCAGTATAAGTCCTGAAGGTTGGGTCTTCTTCTGCCAGCTTCTGAAGGGCTATACCCATCTTATCCTGGCCTGCCTTTGTTTTTGGCTCAATAGCAACATTGATAACCGGCTCCGGGAATACCATTGCCTCAAGGATTACAGCATTTTCCTCATCACAGAGGGTGTCTCCCGTAGTTGTATCCTTAAGGCCCACCGCAGCTGCAATATCACCGGTATAAACCTGTTTGATTTCTTCCCTATGGTTGGCATGCATCTGTACTATTCTACCTATTCTCTCTCTTTTGCCTTTTGTGGAGTTATAGATATAAGAGCCGGATTCGGCCACTCCGGAGTAAACTCTGAAGAATGCCAGCTTACCCACAAAGGGGTCAACCATTATTTTGAATGCAAGAGCTGAGAAAGGCTCCTTATCGTCAGAATGTCTTACAATCTCCTCTTCTCCATCCACCGTAGTTCCTTGAATTGGTGGTATGTCAAGTGGAGATGGCATATAGTCAATAACAGCATCCAGCATAAGCTGTACGCCCTTGTTCTTGTATGAAGATCCGCAAATTACCGGATTAAGCTTAACACTAATTGTGCCAACCCTAAGAGCATCCCTTATCTCTTCCTCCGTAGGCTCTATGCCCTCCAGATACTTCATCATCAACTCCTCATTGACTTCAGATACTGCTTCAATGAGTTTCTCTCTATATTCCCTTGCCTTATCCTGCATTTCTGCAGGTATTTCTGTTATTTCCATTTCTTTGCCAAGATCGTCTTTATAGATATGAGCTTTCATATCAAGTAAGTCCACTATACCTAAAAAATGATCCTCACCGCCAATGGGAAGCTGAATCGGAACGGCATTGGCTCCGAGTCTGTCTTTCATCATTTCGACCACACGGTAGAAGTCTGCTCCCATTATGTCCATCTTGTTAACATATGCGATTCGTGGGACTTTATATTTATCAGCCTGTCTCCAAACGGTTTCAGACTGGGGCTCAACTCCACCCTTGGCACAGAAAACCGCTACAGCACCGTCTAATACACGCAGTGACCTTTCTACTTCAACAGTAAAGTCCACGTGCCCCGGCGTATCTATGATGTTTATCTTATGGCCCTTCCACTCGGCTGTTGTAGCTGCAGAAGTTATTGTTATTCCTCTCTCCTGCTCCTGTTCCATCCAGTCCATTGTGGCAGTTCCCTCATGAACTTCGCCTAATTTATACGTTTTCCCAGTATAATACAGCACTCTTTCTGTAGTTGTTGTCTTACCTGCATCAATATGAGCCATTATTCCTATATTTCTTATTTTCTCTAACGGAAATTGCCTAGGCACAGTTATCCTCCTTTCTGTTGCAAGATTCACTGTTATATTTCCCTAAAACCTTATTATTTAGCAGTAATATATACTTCTTTGTTTTGTTCACAACAAACCTCGTTCCAATATGTTATGCGAATATACCTTATTCAAATCGTTCAAATTCGCAAAACATTTTCCTTGTATGTTATTGAATGCCTTCTCCCACGATGAATGCTTAAAAGCGTTCAATATAATCTACCACCTGTAATGTGCAAATGCCTTATTAGCTTCTGCCATCTTATGTGTGTCTTCTCTTTTCTTTACACTGCTGCCTGTATTGTTGGCGGCATCCAGGAGTTCTCCGGCTAATCTTTCTTTCATTGTCTTTTCTCCTCTTTTTCTGGAGAAATCGATCAACCATCTCATTCCCAATGCTTGCCTTCTGTCAGGTCTTACCTCTATTGGAACCTGATAAGTGGCTCCACCAATTCTTCTTGCCTTAACTTCCAGAACAGGCATGATGTTATTCATAGCTGTTTCAAAAACTTCAATAGGATCTTTACCTGTTTTTTCTCTCATTATTTCGAAGGCACCGTATACAATTTTTTGTCCGGCACTCTTCTTCCCATCATACATTATGTTGTTGATCAGCTTGGTAACTATCTTATCGTTGTATAATGGATCCGGCAATACGTCTCTTTTTGATATATGTCCTCTTCTTGGCACTATGCTTCCCTCCTTAATATTAATTTTAATATCATCGGTACTCGGCAGCATCAAGTAAAAACTGCCGTTGTGCGCAAATATATTTTAAACACGGGCAAAAATCTGCCAATGTTAAATAACTCGCACAATATTATTTCTTTGGTCTTTTTGCGCCGTACTTTGATCTGCTCTGCTTTCTGTTGGCAACGCCAGCGGCATCAAGAGTACCTCTTACTATGTGGTACCTTACGCCAGGAAGGTCCTTAACTCTGCCTCCCCTGATAAGAACAACTGAGTGTTCCTGCAGGTTATGACCGATTCCAGGGATGTAGCCTGAAACTTCAATACCATTTGAAAGTCTGACTCTGGCAATTTTTCTTAATGCGGAGTTAGGCTTCTTTGGTGTTGTAGTTTTTACAACAGTACATACTCCCCTTTTCTGTGGGCTTTCCTTCAACGCTGGTGCAGTTGATTTGTACTCAACCTTCTCTCTGCCTTTCCTTACTAACTGGCTAATTGTAGGCATTAAATGCACCTCCTTGTTTTATTTATCATATACAGGCTTAATAATTATCAAGCACTGCTATACGCACTTTAAAATAGTTTAAAAACCCCTTCATATGAAGGGGTTTTTAAGTATGCATTCTAATCTTTGATGATCGCTGCCGTTGAAGCGCCGATATCTATACCGCATGCATTCCCAAGTTCCTTCATACTGTTGACATATATGATTTGTAAGTTTCTCTCACTACATGCATCAAACACCGATTGTTTTATAAACTCATCGGCATCCTCTGCTACATACACATTCTTGGCAGTTCCATTTTTTACTGCCTTTACTGTCTGTTTTAATCCCACTATTCTTTTGTGTGAAGATTTCAGTTCCTGCATTTTAAACACCTCTCCAGGATTTTTGCATAGCAACCATATTTACATTCGGTGTGCAAAGAATCGGGACCTTCAATAATCACTTCTTTGTAAAACGTGCATAAGAGAACCATTATACATGGTTCTCTATAACGCACTAAATAATTTTAGCATTTGTTATATTTTGTGTCAATAGTTTTTATTCAATAGCATCTACTTGTTTTATTGATATATCCTTATACTTTTTCATACCCGTTCCTGCAGGAATAAGCTTTCCTATTATGACATTTTCCTTTAAGCCTACAAGCGGGTCTATCTTGCCCTTTATTGCCGCCTCTGTAAGAACCCTTGTTGTTTCTTGGAAGGATGCGGCTGATAAGAAGGAATCAGTAGCAAGAGAAGCCTTGGTTATACCAAGCAGTACTCTCTTTCCGGCAGCCATTTCTCCGCCTGCAGAACTGACCTTTTCATTCTCTTCTTCATATTTGAATATGTCGAAAAGTCCGCCCGGAAGAAGCTCTGTTTCTCCAGACTCATCTATCTTTACCTTCCTGAGCATCTGTCTGACTATAACCTCTATGTGTTTATCCGCAATGTCAACACCTTGAAGCCTGTAAACCCTCTGAACCTCCATAAGCAGGTATGTCTGAACCCCGGCCACACCCTTGATTTTCAATATGTCATGAGGATTTACCGAACCTTCGGTTATTTCATCCCCGGCTTCTATTAAATCTCCATCGGCAACTCTGAGCCTTGAGCCGTAAGGTATTGTATAGGTTCTGGTATCACCGTCATCGGCCAATACTACAGCATCCCTCTTCTTTCTCTGGTCAATTATCTTAACCGTACCGGATATTTCAGATATTATAGCAAGCCCCTTCGGTTTTCTTGCTTCGAAAAGCTCTTCAACTCTGGGAAGACCCTGAGTTATGTCATCACCGGCAACACCGCCGGTATGGAAGGTTCTCATTGTAAGCTGCGTTCCAGGCTCCCCTATTGACTGAGCTGCTATAATACCTACGGCTTCGCCGATATGAACAGGATCGCCTGTTGCGAGGTTTACCCCGTAACACTTGGTACATACGCCATATTTTGAATGGCAGGTCAGTACTGATCTTATCGGTACTTTCTTTATCCCCAGCTTGACAATGGTATTAGCCATTTGCTCGGAAATCATATCACCCTTCTTGACCAGTATTTCACCTGACTCAGGGTGAATTACATCACCGTTTGTATACCTTCCCATGAGTCTGTCTCTCAGCTTTTCAATTACTTCATTTCCGTCTTTGATTTCACTTACCAGGAGTCCTTCTTCAGTTCCACAGTCATCTTCCCTGACTATAACATCCTGGCTTACATCAACAAGACGTCTTGTGAGATATCCTGAGTCAGCAGTACGGAGTGCCGTATCAGCAAGACCTTTTCTTGCACCATGGGTGGAGGTGAAAAACTCCAATACGTTAAGGCCTTCACGGAAGTTCGCTTTAATAGGAATTTCAATGATTCTACCTGATGTATCGGCCATCAGACCTCTCATTCCACACAACTGCTTGATCTGATTTACACTACCTCTTGCTCCTGAATTGGCCATCATATATACCGAGTTGAGCCTATCCAGGTTATCCATCAATGCTTTTGTCACATCATCAGTAGTTGTCTTCCAGGTCTCTATTACCTGCTCATATCTTTCTTCGTTGGATATCAAGCCTCTTCTATACATCTTCTCAATTTTGTCCACTCTCTCATCTGCTTTTGAGAGAAGAGCCTTCTTGGCGCCTGGTATATCCATATCTGATACGCTAATTGTAACTGCACCCTTTGTGGAGAATTGGAAGCCCAACCTCTTTATTTCATCCAGTACAATTGCGGTATTGGTATTTCCATGCTTCCTGTAGCATTTGTCTACTATTTTTCCCAATAGCGACTTGTCTACCGGTCTCATATTCCCATCTTTATCCTTGGGGTCAAGCTCCAGAAGGAACATATCATCCTCGGTATTTCTTTCCACAAAGCCAAGAGTCTGAGGGATCGACTGATTGAAGATAAATCTTCCCACCGTATTTTCGACTATCCTGCTCTTTTGCTCACCATTGATTTCCTTTGTTATTCTTACTCTTACTTTTGCATGGAGGGATACCTCCCCTACCTGATAAGCCATCAGCATTTCATCCGGATTGGAGAATATCTTGCCTTCGCCCTTCTGATCAGGTACATATATGGTAAGATAATATACTCCCATAACCATGTCCTGGGTAGGGCTGACCACCGGTCTTCCATCCTTCGGAGCCAGAATGTTGTTGGCGGAAAGCATCAGGAATCTTGCCTCTGCCTGTGCTTCCACGGATAATGGTACGTGTACGGCCATCTGGTCTCCATCAAAGTCAGCATTGTATGCCGTACAAACCAGGGGATGAATTTTCAATGCTTTTCCCTGTACAAGTACAGGCTCAAAAGCCTGAATACCAAGTCTATGCAGTGTTGGAGCACGGTTTAACAGTACCGGATGCTCGCTGATTACCTCTTCAAGTATATCCCAGACCTCCGGTTTCACTCTTTCAACCATTCTCTTGGCACTTTTTATATTATGGGCAAGCCCGTCATTTACAAGCTTCTTCATTACAAAGGGCTTGAAAAGCTCCAATGCCATCTCATTAGGCAGACCACATTGGAAAAGCTTTAGTTCGGGACCTACTACTATAACTGAACGTCCTGAATAATCAACACGTTTTCCAAGCAGGTTCTGTCTGAACCGTCCCTGCTTTCCTTTGAGCATATCGCTCAAGGACTTTAACGGTCTGTTGCCGGGACCGGTTACAGGTCTTCCTCTTCTGCCGTTGTCAATAAGTGCATCAACAGCTTCCTGAAGCATTCTCTTTTCATTTCTGACAATTATATCCGGTGCTCCAAGGTCCAAAAGTCTTTTCAGTCTGTTGTTTCTGTTTATTACTCTTCTATAGAGGTCATTAAGGTCTGAGGTGGCAAATCTTCCGCCATCCAACTGAACCATTGGCCTCAAATCCGGCGGTATTACCGGTATTGTCTCAAGAATCATCCATTCAGGCTTATTGCCGGAATTCTTAAAGGCTTCAACAACCTCCAGCCTTCTTACTGATCTAAGCCTTTTCTGTCCTGTGCTATCTCTAAGATCTATCCTCAGTTCCTTTGACAGTTTTTCGAGATCAAGCTCAACAAGGAGTTCCTTTATTGCTTCAGCTCCCATTCCTGCCCTGAACCTGCTGCCGTATTTTTCAATGTTCTCTCTGTATTCCTTCTCACTCAAGAGCTGTTTCTTTGATAGAGGCGTATCGCCGGTATCTACTACTATGTATGAAGCAAAGTAAAGCACCTTTTCCAAAGCTCTTGGAGACATATCAAGTATAAGACCCATCCTGCTGGGTATTCCTTTAAAATACCATATATGGGATACAGGAGCAGCAAGCTCGATATGACCCATTCTCTCTCTTCTTACCTTTGCTTTGGTTATCTCGACACCGCAGCGGTCGCACACTATGCCTTTATATCTGATTCTTTTGTATTTTCCGCAATGACATTCCCAGTCCTTCGTAGGACCAAAAATCTTCTCACAGAAAAGCCCTTCCTTTTCAGGCTTCAAGGTCCTATAGTTTATTGTCTCAGGCTTTTTTACCTCTCCCCTTGACCATTCCCTTATTTTCTCCGGGGATGCCAAACCTATTTTGATTGCTTCAAAGTTATTTAATTCAAACAAGGAGGTATCTCTCCCTTCTAATTAATATTAAAACTCTTCGTCATCCTCTTCAACCTCTTCTTCGTTCAAAAGGAGTTCATCCAGATCCATCTCGACCTCGAATTCTTCCGTCCCTTCAGCCTCTCCCTCATAATCCTCATAGAGATCCTCTTCCGTTCTGGCTTCTCCTTTATATGAAAGGCTTGTGAAATCCATATCCTCTCTTGCTTCCATGTCGGCTCCAAGATCTTCAACATCCTCGTCAACCGACTCTCTGATTGTTATCTCTTCATTCTCCTCCGTCAGAACCTTCACATCAAGGGCCAGGCTCTGAAGCTCTTTTATAAGAACCTTGAAGGATTCGGGCACTCCAGGCTCCGGTATGTTTTCGCCCTTAACAATAGATTCATAAGTCTTTACCCTGCCTACTACGTCGTCAGACTTCACAGTAAGAATTTCCTGCAGGGTATGGGCTGCACCATAGGCTTCCAGTGCCCAAACTTCCATTTCTCCGAACCTCTGACCACCAAACTGCGCTTTACCGCCGAGAGGCTGCTGTGTTACGAGAGAGTAAGGGCCCGTGGACCTTGCATGGATCTTGTCATCAACAAGATGCAGGAGCTTGAGTATATACATGTAGCCTACCGTAACGGAATTATCAAAGTACTCTCCGGTACGTCCGTCTCTCAGCTGCACCTTCCCTGTGTGATTAAGTTCGATTCCGTCAATGGGAGTTTCACCAAATACCTTGAGTATCCTCTCTATTGAATTCAATTCTGTAAGCTCAACGGACTTTATCATTTCCCTGATGGAGGCTAGCTTGCTGTCAATATCAAATATTTCATGGGTAAGCAGTTCGTGTACGATTTCAACATATTCTTTTACTTCATCCATGATATCCGTAACTTCTGCAATCGGTTCTCCCTCTTCGGCTTCAGCATCTCTTAGCTTATTGTTCTGGAGAATTTTCTCTTTTATAATTCTAAGGTTTTTCTTAACCTGTATTACCTTATTGGCACATTCTATGGTCTCAACAATACTTTCTTCTCTTGCACCGTCAAATACCGGAGTGGCAATCTTCCAACCCAGCGCTTTTGCAGCAAGTGCAAGATGTACCTCAAGCACCTGGCCGATATTCATACGTGAAGGTACACCCAATGGGTTCAATACTATCTCAAGGGGAGTCCCATTAGGCATAAAAGGCATATCCTCTTCCGGAAGCACCCTTGAAATAACGCCCTTGTTTCCATGTCGTCCTGCCATCTTGTCACCAACGGATATTTTTCTCTTCTGAGCAATATAACATCTTACCAGCTGGTTAACTCCAGGAGGAAGCTCATCTCCGTTTTCTCTTGTAAACACTTTTACATCTACTATAATACCGGATTCACCGTGAGGAACTCTGAGAGAAGTATCTCTTACTTCACGTGCTTTCTCTCCGAATATTGCCCTCAAGAGTCTTTCCTCTGCAGTAAGCTCAGTCTCCCCTTTCGGAGTCACCTTACCTACCATGATATCCCCGGATCTTACCTCCGCGCCTATTCTGATTATGCCTCTTTCATCAAGGTCCTTCAAAGCTTCTTCCCCAACATTGGGTATGTCCCTTGTTATTTCTTCAGGACCAAGCTTGGTATCCCTTGCTTCTGATTCATATTCCTCTATATGTATGGAAGTGAAGATGTCCTCTTTTACGAGCTTTTCACTTATAAGTATAGCATCCTCGTAGTTGTAGCCCTCCCAAGTCATGAAACCGATAAGTATATTCCTTCCCAATGCTGTTTCTCCCATATCGGTGGAGGGTCCGTCTGCTATTATGTCACCTTTTTTGAGTACCTCGCCTTTTTTAGCCACAGGTTTTTGATTTATACAGGTTCCCTGGTTGGAACGCAGGAACTTCAGGAGCTTGTATCTCTCCCTTTCCCCTGCAGCAGTTCTATACACTATTTCATTGGCACTTACCCTTTCAACTACACAGTCATTCTTGGTGAGTCCTATAACTCCCGAGTCCCTTGCCGATTTATGCTCCATTCCGGTACCTATTATAGGTGAATCGGGCTTTATTATCGGTACAGCCTGACGCTGCATGTTAGAACCCATCAGGGCCCTGTTGGCATCGTCGTTCTCAAGGAAGGGTATCATGGCAGTAGCAACTGACACTACCTGCTTCGGGGATACATCCATAAATTCAACCTCTGTATTTGGTACTATAACTACCTCATGCCTTGCTCTTGCTGTAACCCTCCTGTCAATGAATTTTCCTTCTTCGTCAAGAGGTTCGTTAGCCTGAGCTATTACAAACTCGTCCTCAATGTCGGCAGTAAGATAGACAATTTCCTCAGTTACATATTTCTCCCCATTGTCATCAGTCTTGACAAGTCTGTAAGGTGCCTCGATAAATCCGTACTCATCTATTCTCGCATAGGTGCTTAAGGAACCTATAAGACCTATGTTCGGTCCTTCAGGAGTTTCTATAGGGCACATTCTGCCATAGTGGGAGTGATGTACGTCTCTTACTTCAAAGCCTGCTCTTTCTCTGGACAACCCTCCGGGTCCCAGCGCTGACAATCTTCTCTTATGTGTAAGCTCAGCAAGGGGATTTGTCTGGTCCATGAACTGCGAAAGCTGGGAACTCCCAAAGAATTCCTTGATTGCTGCAGCCACAGGCCTTATATTGACCAATTGCTGTGGTGTTACTACATCAATATCCTGAATGGTCATTCTTTCCTTGACCACTCTTTCCATTCTTGACAAACCTATTCTGAACTGATTCTGCAGAAGTTCTCCTACCGATCTAAGCCTTCTGTTGCCCAGATGGTCTATGTCATCTACATTTCCGATTCCTTGAGCAAGATTTATATTATAATTGATAGAAGCAATTATATCATCAATTAAGACATGCTTAGGTATAAGTTCCTTATGCCTGTTCTTAATCTCTTCCTTGATCTCGTTCTCGGAGCCTGCTTTCTGTATTATTCCCTTCAACACGGAAAGATTGACTAATTCTTTTATATTTAAGTCTGATACATCAAAGCTTAAATACTTGTTTATATCTACAGTGTTGTTTCCCAGTATTTTTACCGGCCTTCCCTCAACTGTCACATAAACTTCACTTATTCCTGCATTCTGAATCCTTGCAGCCTTATCCCTCGTGATTTTTTCTCCGGCTTCTGCCAGTATTTCCCCTGTTCTCGGGTCCACTACTTCCTTCTCCAGCTTTTGTCCGGAAAGTCTCTGACTGAGACATAGCTTCTTATTGAATTTGTATCTGCCGAATTTGGCAAGGTCATATCTCTTTGCGTCAAAGAACAGAACATCAAGCAGCGACTTGGCACTCTCAACAGTTGGAGGCTCTCCCGGTCTCAAACGCTTGTAGACCTCAATAAGGCCCTCTTCTCCAGTCTTGGTACCGTCCTTCTGCAGAGTGGCTTTCACTCTTTCGTCTTCCCCTAACATACTTTCAATCTGTTCATCGGTACCAAACCCCAGAGCCCTTAAAAGTACAGTTACCGGAATTTTTCGTGTTCTGTCAATTCTAACCCAGAGTATGTCGTTAGAATCCGTCTCATATTCAAGCCAAGCCCCTCTGTTAGGAATTACTGTGCTTGAATACAAAGGCTTTCCTGTCTTATCAATAGCCTCTGAATAATAAACCCCTGGCGATCTTACCAACTGGCTTACTATAACTCTTTCTGCACCATTGATTATAAATGTACCTGAGTCCGTCATTAAAGGGAAATCGCCCATAAAGACTTCCTGCTCTTTGACTTCGTTGGTTTCCTTGTTGATAAGTCTGATTTTGACCTTCAAAGGAGCAGAATATGTAACATCTCTTTCCTTGCATTCTTCAACTGAATACTTAGGCTTTCCGTCCAACGAGTAATCGACAAATTCCAGTATCAGATTGCCTGTGTAGTCCTGAATCGGTGAAACATCATTGAAAACCTCTCTAAGACCTTCCTCCAGAAACCAGTTATAGGAGTTTTTCTGTACCTCAATCAGGTTGGGCATATCCATTACTTCGTCAATTTTTGAGTAGCTCATCCTCTGATTTCTTCCCGCAGAGATTGGATGTACCAGCATAAAGTCCTTCACCCCTTAATTTAAATAAATTAAAATAGCCAAAAGCAAAAAAATTCCTAAAAAAAGTATCGCTTTTGGTTTGGCCGTATAGCTAAAGCATACCTATTTTAATATTACCGTTTTTAACTATCCTTATACAATTACAGGAATATAAAACTAAATTTACTTACTACAATGCAATATATAATGTTAACATACCAATATATTACTGTCAAGCACTTACTATGAAAATTGGTATGCATTTTGCTAACTTTTCTATTTTTTGATTTGTCAACACATATTTTTGATACGCTTACCATTATACCAAAAAAAGCCGAAGGAGGAAACAGTGTTCCCTCCTTTCAGATAATATCCGGCATTATATTTTCAGATTCCGTAAATATCCCTGAACCTTTCTGCATTGATGGCTTTTCTGCAATTGCCGCAGTACTGCCCTTCAAGCTTCTCTCCCAGCTTTTTCTCCATAAATTCAATATACTCCTTAGTCGCATAGTTTTTTCCGCACCTTTCGCAGCTTAACAATTCAAAGGTTTTCCCCCAAATTGTTCTGGTACCGTTACAGTCTTCCATTTCGATTGCTCCAGTCGGGCATACTGTGGCGCAGGAACCACATCCTACACAAACAGCAGAAGGCTCGTCATATGGGGTGGAAACCTTTTTCCCCGTACCTCTGCCAACAGTTGAAATGGCATTGGCACCCAGCTCTTCGCAAGCCTTTACGCAGAGACCGCATAGTATGCAGTCATCAACTTTTTCAGGAAGCTCCTGAGGATTGGATGGCTTCAGTCCATAATGCCGGGATATGCTGTTCAGATACTCGTTTTCCGGGGACCGTGAGAGCAGAAGCTTCATTATTGATTTTCTTATTCCAATGATTCTATGGCTGTTGGTTCTGACCGATACTTCCCTGGTTATGGGGTATATGCAGGAAGCTACAACCTTTGTTTTATTTCTTTCAATAAGCTCCACTATGCAAAGTCTGCAGCTGCCCATTCCGGGAAGAGCATCACTGTTGCACAATGCCGGAATGTCAATTCCGTTACGCCTGGCTACAGCAAGTATGTACTCCCCATGTTCAGCCTCGCAGGCCTTACCGTCAATTATTATTCTCATTTCCCCACCTCCCCTGCAGTATGGATTGCCTTAAAGCTGCACGCATCAATGCAGCTCCCGCATTTGATGCATTTTGAAACATCTATTGTATGAGGTGTTTTAAACTGACCTAGTATCGCACCGGCAGGACAGTTCTTTTTGCATACTCCGCAGCCTCTGCACAAGCTTTCATCAATTTGGAACATAGTTAATGCCTTGCACACCCCTGCAGGACAGTTCTTATTTACTATATGCTCCATATATTCATCCCTGAAATATTTAATAGTAGTCAATACCGGATTCGAAGCGGTTTTCCCCAATGCGCAGAGGGAAGCCTCACTCATCATTTCGCCAAGCTCCGCGAGAAGCTCCATATCATTCTCAGTACCCCTTCCCAGGGTTATTCCTTCAAGAATCTCCAGCATGCGCCTTAGACCTTCCCTGCATGGGACGCACTTACCGCAGGACTCTTCCGACAAGAATTTGATATAATACTTGGCCACTTCTACCATACAAGTCCTGTCATCCATAACAATCATTCCGCCGGACCCCATCATGGATCCTATGCTTTCAAGAGAACGAAAATCCACTTCCAGGTCCAGGTATTCTTCAGGTATGCAGCCCCCGGAGGGGCCTCCTGTCTGAACAGCCTTGAACCTACGGTCTCCTATTATCCCTCCGCCTATATCCATTATCAGCTTCCTCAGGGTCGTTCCCATCGGAACCTCCACAAGTCCCGTGTTCTTTACCTTACCGACCAATGAAAATACTTTTGTACCTTTTCCGTTTTCCGTACCGATTGCCTTGAACCATTCATGGCCTTTATTTATGATCTCAGGAATATTTGCCCAGGTCTCCACATTGTTCAATACTGTCGGCTTTCCCCATAAGCCCTTTTCTGTGGAGTGTATGTATTTTGCCCTTGGTTCCCCGACCTTCCCCTCAATGGAAGACATAAGGGCTGTAGACTCGCCGCACACAAAAGCCCCTCCACCCCTGACGATGCTTATATTGAAGTCCATACCGCTTCCTAATATGTCATCTCCCAGAAATCTGTGGGTTTCGGCTTCCTTAATTGCTTTGGCCATGTTTTTTAGGGCCAGTTCATATTCATCCCTTATGTAAATATATCCTTCAGATGCTCCCACTGCATAAGCACATACGGCCATTCCTTCTATTATACTGTTGGGATCGCCTTCCATTATGCTCCTGTCCATAAACGCTCCCGGATCTCCTTCATCTCCGTTGCATATTACATATTTGGGACTGTCCCCGGTCTTTTTACATTCCTCCCACTTTATACCTGTTGGGAATCCGGCACCTCCCCTGCCTCTTAGTTCTGCATTCTTTACTTCATGTATGATGTCCTCCGGGCTCATCCGGAACAAGGCTTTCCTCAGAGCCGAGTAGCCTCCTCTTTCAATATAGTCGTTAATATTTGCAGGATCTATTTCTCCAATATTTCTTAAGGCGATTTTGTACTGTCCCCTGTAGAAGTCTGTCTCCTTATGGGACCTGAACCTTTTGCCTGTAGCTTTATCATAATACAGGAGCCTTTCAACCGCTTCATTTCCGAGAATGGACTTTTCAACTATTTCTGCCACATCGTCACAGCTTACCTTATAATATGAAATATCATCCGGAAGGATTTTGACTATAGGCCCCCTTTCGCACAGCCCATTGCAGCCGGTCGGCTTAACTGCCGTTTTCAATTCACAGGGGTCCTTCAGCATTTCAAGCTGCTTTCTGAACTCGTTATATACCTTCAGACTGCCATTAGCTATACAACCTGTCCCGCAGCAGACTAATACGCACTTTTTTTGATCAGGGATAAAATCACTCATTGTCTTTACCTCCGCATTCGCCTATAATATCCCGCAGCTTTGCAGGAGTGACCTTCCCATAATAAGTTTCATTCACAACCATTACCGGAGCTATGGCACATGAGCCAAGACAGTTGACCGTCTCAAGAGTAAACTCCCCATCCTCTGAGGTTTCTCCCGGCTTTATTCCAAGAAGTCCTTCAATTTGATCTATAAGCAGTTGTGAGGATCTTATATGGCATGCCGTACCGTCACATACCTTTATGACATTTCTTCCCCTTGGTTTAAGACTCAAAGCCTTATAGAAGGTAGCTATCCCATAGAGCCTGGACAGCGGCACGCCAAGCTGCTCCGACATCGTATCCATTGCCTCTCTCGGTATGTGATTGTACCTTCTTTGAATATCCTGAAGCATAGCCAAAGTATTTTTCTTATCATTACCGTAATTATCCAGTATATCGTATATATCGCACATTCCCATATTCCCCCTATCAGCACATATTTGCTCCGCCTTCTTCATCCTCCTGCGACCTTTGGGAAAATACTTATTTCATCATTTTCGGAAAGAGTTGTGTCCAGGCCTTTCAAATGCTCAATATGCCTTCCGTTTACCAGAATAATTATGTCTTCGCTCAGGCTTTCTCCGGTAAAAAGCTTCTCGGAGAATTTTTTCCCATACCTGCCGCATAATTTTAACAGCAGTTCTTTAAGCGTCAGACAACTATCCATGGTTGTTTCCTTTGAGCCGGTATAATCCCTGATATATGCAAAAAACTTTATTATCATGTTTTTTCTCCTATTAATAGTATGGAGGGCAGTCATACCGACCACCCTCCTCAACCTATACAAGCTAAAACTAAAGGGTCAGCTCCCCAAGCTTCTCCTGTGTCGGCACACCCATTTCATCCCAGCCTCTTACCTCATAGTACTCCTTCAGCATAACATCAAGCTCTGCTACCATTCCCTTCCCAGGGCCATTGGGCAGAGGCTCTTTAAGAAGCCTTTCGGGCAAAGTGTCATCTTCCTTTGTAAAGCCTGCCTTCATATTGAATAGCTTTTCAAGGTTCCATATCCTTTCTCCAGCTTTCAGCACATCTGCATCGCTGCAGTTCATACCTGTGGCTCTTCGCAGCATATCGGACATCTCTTCCAGCCCTATTCCAAAGGTGGTAAACAAGCATATTCCTATTGAATCCACTACAGCGGTAAGATCCTGGAAGGTCTTAAGCCAGCTTGCCTTCTCTGTGGTTACGAGAGGATCAAGCTTTACAGGAGCACCCAATATTTCCGGAGAAGTAAGGTATCCCCTGACATGGCAGCCCCCTCTGTTGGAGGTAGCATACTCAAGAGCCATGCCCTGAACTCCCCTGCCGTCATAAGCAGGCATTTCCTGCTTCTTTACCGACATTGAAAGCTCCGGATAACCGTAGCTTTCTGCAAGCCTGTAAGAACCTTCTGCCAGCTTGTTTCCAAAACCTTCTCTCAGCCCGGTCAATCTTGTAAGCTCAACTATTCCTTCAGCGTCACCGAAATTCAGGCTTCTTCCAAGCTCTTCCCTGGTCACTATGCCTTTTTCGTACAACTCCATGGCACATGCTATGGTTGACCCCATTGTAATAGGATCGATACCCAGTTCATTGCATGTGAAATTGGCTTTGCTGATAGCATCAAGGTCCCTGACCCCACAGTCCGCTCCGTAAGCCCAGGCAGCTTCATACTCCGGACCTTCGCCAAAGCCCTTGAATTTTCCTTCGGTTATCCTGGTTACTCTTCCGCAGCCTATGTTGCACCCAAAACAGCCTTTGTTCCTTACAAGGTATTTATCCCTAAGGGATTCTCCGCCAGTATCATCCGCATGCTCGAAGTATCCGCCATCTTTCCAGTTCCTTGTCGGAAGGGCGCCAGATTGGTTAAGGATGTTTACCAGCACTCCGGTACCATAAGTAGGCAAGCCTACCCCGGTCACGGGATGTGCCTTAAGCTTGTTTCTTGCATCAATACAGCTTTCAAGAAACTCCTTAGGCTTTGATACCTCTATGGATTTTGTTCCTCTTACAACAACGGCCTTAAGCTTCTTGGACCCCATTACCGCTCCAAGTCCCGAACGTCCGGCCGCCCTGTGCTTATCATTCATGACTGTAGCAAAGAGCACCTTGAGTTCCCCTCCGGGTCCTATACATGCTACTCTTGCATCCTCTTCAGTCTCCTTAAGCAATTCATCGGTAGTATCAAAGACTGTTTTGCCCCACAGGTGCTCTGCAGATCTCAACTGAACCTCATCGTCATTTATGTATAAATATACCGGCTTATCAGATTCACCCTCGAAAATTATTCCATCGTACCCGGCATATTTCAGTTCCGGTCCAAAATGTCCACCGGAATTTGAAGCCCCAATTGTACCGGTCAAAGGTGCCTTTGCAATTACTTCATATCTTCCGGCAGCGCTTGCAAAGGTTCCGGTCAAAGGCCCCGTCATGAATATAAGCTTGTTTTCAGGACTAAAGGGGTCAACTGCCGGATCAACCTCATCCATCATTATCTTGGTTCCAAGACCTCTTCCCCCCAGATAATTCCTGGCATCTTCAACATTCAGATCCTCTTTGTCAATTGTCCCTTTGTTTAAGTTAACTCTTAATAATTTTCCGTTCCAGCCAAACATCATTCATTCACCTCCCCAAAAAGCTCCTTGAATTTTCCGGCCAGCTTCTTCTTCTTGCCAAGATTTACCGAGGTAGCTTCCACATAAGTGATAGCCCCGGATGGACAGAATTCAGCACATTTGGGCTCTCCACCACACAGGTCGCACTTTACAGTTTTTTTCTGCTTGGTATTGTAGCTTATGTTTCCTAAAGGACACGCACTAATGCACATTTTGCAGCCTATGCATTTGTTTCCGTCAATGAGCACGCTGCTGCCATCTCCGGATTTGGTAATTGCTGACGTGGGGCAGACCTTCATACATGAAGGCTCTTCGCACTGCAAGCACATCAAAGGTACCGACAATGCCGCCTCATCATAGGAAAACACAGAAACTGCGGAGTTCCTCGGATTGAATTCCTCGTACTTTCCGAAGGAGCAAATTAGTTCGCAGGTTCTGCATCCTATGCATTTCTCGGGTGAAATCATTAGAATCCTACTCAAATTGCTTCTGGTCACTGTACTATCAGCCAGTGCCAGTTCCACCTCCTTTAATTTTGATAATTAAAAAATCCGGCTATACTGCGGCATAACTCTACCGCATGTACAACCGGACTCCTTTGCTAAAGGCAGGCACAGGAATTACTCCCCATACCCTCACGCCCGAGAAAGCCTTTGCAGGTTTCCAGGGGTCGGAGTCATTAAATTGTATATGTTTCCATGTACCATTAAATTCTATTTAGGCAGGTACAAGAATATTCTAATTTGGAAAAATATTTTAAAGACCGGTATCAAGATTGTATTGTAGAATGGATGTCATTTCCCCAGAAAGAAACAACCATACTGCTTGTCTCAGAATGGCTGCGGTAAAATCTGATATTCAGACAACCGCACCTTTAGAGACTGATTGTCATTATGATTATATTATAACATAGTAATTAGTATTGTAAACACTATATGGATTATTTTGAAAATAAACCCATGACTGTTATTGCATATGACACCATAGACAATACCACAACCAGAACTACTTCAAGCTTGTATACGAGCCGCTTTCTTGCTCCGTCTACTACAAGCATATTCTTTACAGACTGAAGCTCCTGCTTAACATCCTCTGCTCTCTGATACCTGCCCTCCGGCTTGTTCTCCAGACATCTTGATACAATATCATTGATCCTTAACATCACCCTGTCTTTACTTGGCACAAAACCTCCAGCCTTCAGCCCTGGTGGTCTTCCATGCAACAATTGGTACATTGTTGCCCCTAAATTGTATATGTCTGTCCTTTGGTCAGTCATCCCGCCCTTTATCAGTTGTTCCGGAGCTGCATAACCCCTTGTGCCTGCAAGGAAGGTGTCTTTTGATTGAAATCTCCTGAACTCCTTTGATATACCAAAATCAATCAACACCAGCCTGCTGCCCTGAGTAAGCATTATATTGGAAGGCTTCATGTCTCTGTAAATTATGGGGTTCGGTCTGACCCCATGTAAATATTTGAGTATATCACACAATTCCAGAGACCAGTCGACAACTATGTCAACTGCAAAGCTGCCCCGCCGTTTTAACAGGCTGTCCAAGTCAGTACCCTCTATATTGCTTTCTACTATATATAACCCCTGCTCATCGCGGAATATATCCACAACCCTTGGCAGGCTGATATGGTAAAGCCTTTTCAGTATACCAATTTCAGACATGGTTTTGTCGCTTGCCATGTCCGACGGTATGTGCTTCACAGCCCATTTATTCCCCAGCTCAATATTGGTGCATAGATAGACAGATCCTGTCCCACCTTTACCCAATAACTTTTCTATCCTGTACTTTCCATTCAACAAGTCGCCGATTTCCATCATTCAATCCCCCAAGTCATACATTTTACATATGCGTTAATACTATCCAAGGTGTAAGGTATCATCATAAGGCTCCGCTACTGTAGTCGCTCCTTCAGCATTTGAATCTCTGGCAAGCCTGAAGGTTATTACATCATCACCGTCCCAAGACTCCTTGTGCCTTGTGCTTGTATTCTTCCTCATTATGTGCAATGTAAGAGCAAGGTTCAGCAGAAGTGTTGCAATTCCGACAGATATGTATATCAAGTGAAGCTTCAATACGTCACCCCCATAATATTAGTTCACTGCTATATGTTTTGCAATAAACATCTTACATCGAAATTCAAATATTGCAAAAGCATATACCTTGATTTCATAGGTTGCCTGCTTCTTCCTTGAAACATCTTTAATGCAACCTATATAGTCTACTGCTGTCTAAAAATATATTCATGACTGGAGAACCTTATCCTGTCATTGTTCTTAATCTCACATTCCTTATTGCTTGTAATTCTTACATCGTTTATATAAGTTCCGTTTTTAGAGTTCAGGTCCCTAAGGTAATATCCTCCCTCATCGCCTGTTATTTCTGCATGGAGCTTTCCTACCGTACTGCCTTGTATTAAATGATCCACCATACTGCCCAATCTTCCTATTATATATTTTTCTTTATTGATTATAATCCTTTCCCCATTGTGAGTTCCCACGCTCTCAAGGTATGGATGCTTGTCCAGGGGGACTTCTGATATCATAACGGTATCACAGGCCTTAAGTATTTCAGAGGTTAAAGCCGCTTCTTGGCGCTTTCCTCTATGAGGGCTGTGCGGCCGCTTATAAACCACATTTTGAAAGCTTCTGCTTCCATCCCCTTCCACCCTTGCATCCCTATCCTCCTCAGAAGTCTTTTTATTGGGCTTTCCTGCTATTCTTTTCATTATCAGTACATCCAGGGCTATTGCGATAAGCATCACCCCAGTTATTGATGCCGGATCCCCTTTCATCCGGGACATCACAAAAAGGCAGGCAATTGCAGCAGCCAGTATGATAAGCAGCTGCAGGAGCATGATTTTCAAGATATTCTTTCTTTCTGCAAGCCTTCCACCGGCATTATCCTTGAAGCTTCTGCCTTCATCCCATAGCGTTTCTGCATATTCACCGGCAGCTTTAGTTGGCTGCTTATATGAGCTTCCAGTGTTTCTCAAATCAATGATCAATCTTTTAAAATCAACAAGGCTGAATGTATCTGATTTTAAATAATTCAATATCCTCTGCAGGTAGTTATCTATTGCATTGTCATCAACATTGGCCGAGTTTACCACCAGATTCTTCAGGAAGCTTCTATAGACCTCCATTGTATCTCTATCACAGGGGGCAGGTACATAAAGCAGTGAAACCTCCACCGTTGCAGGATTAATATAAATAAAATCCGGATGGATTATAAAGCTGGAAAGATCTAATAAGTAGTTATCATGAAGAAGTATGTTTTTTGTGATGTTCTTAAGCAAATCCAAAAGCTCCTTCTTATTCAGCCTTTTCCTTTCCAGATACTGCGACAGTGATATTTTGGAAGTAATATTATAATATATATATTCATTTTCGTTCTCACGCCTTATATGAAATGGCACAAACGCAGAATTCGGGTTTTGACAGATTATTTCCACCTGGTGATTAAGCAGCTTAATGTCACTGTTAAGCTGCAGTACCAGATAACTGCTGGTTGCATCACTATCATAGCCGTATTCAAAAGCCAGACCGGAATCTTCATACAACATAAGCTATCCTCCCAGAGATGAATTTGAGTTTAGAATAATATCGCCACCAGCACACCTGCCAGTATAAAAGGTGCAAAAGGTATCTCACGCTTCTTGTTATCACGGTTTATGCAAATCAGTATCAAGCTGTACAAACCGCTTAGAACCGAAGCCGCCACCATTGCTGAAACAGTACTCTCCAAGCCCAGGTAAATTCCTGAGCATCCGAAGAGCTTCACATCACCAAGCCCAAGACCGCCCTTTGTAATGTAGTGAATCAAAAGTAATACCAGCCCGGCTGTCATTCCCCCCATAGCACTGTCCAATAATCCTCTTTGGGGATCAAGCATTGAAAAAACCAGCCCGGCTGCAGCCCCAATCAATACAAGCTTATCGGGTATCCTGCGCTCCCTGATATCAACAATTGCTGCTGTGATAAGCATTGCAGCCAATGTAAATTGTGAGAGCAGCATTATATTATATAAATTATGCTCCATTTCATCCTCCTCCGGCTAACTCATTTTAATCCTGGATCTGAGGCTTGCACACCTTGCAAGGAGTATAGCCTTTTCCTTTAGCCTCTTCCAAATCTATTGGAATCCTGCTTTTTCTGAGATACCGGCAGTCCCCCTTATGGTAGCGTATACCCGTTCTTGTTATAAATACAATGCCCCCTTCCGGTTCCAGCTCCAGGCCCTCCTCTTTAGCTGTCAATATCCCGAAGCCGCCATTGGTCCATGCCCTTTCCACCGCTGTATGGATCATCTTTACATTGAGCGCCTTCATGAAAGGAAGGTTAACCCGATAGCCATACTCCAGCTGTATCACAACATCGTCACTGCCGAAATCCTTGCCTGGGGTCAATCCAAAGCTCTTATAGAATTCACTTGCGGATCTTGCATCATACTCTGCCTCCCCCTGGGGAAATTCCACAAGCCG
>LOES01000220.1 GCA_001515955.1 Clostridia bacterium BRH_c25
CACTAGTCTCTAGATTTCTTGGTATTCCTTATGGGTATAGGCTTAGCCTGGTCTTCGAAGCCCTGCCCTAATCTAGTGACTAGAGTCTAGCGACTAGCGACTGAATTTTTGCACCAGGTACCCGAACATGACAATATTCAAAAACACTATGAAGGGTATTCCCCATGTGAATTTCAAATGCTTTGTTTTATGCCGGAAAAAACTCATTCCCAATAATACGCCCAGCCCTCCTCCTATAGTCCCTAGAACAAAAATGCTCTTCTCACTTATACGTCTTTTGTGTCTGCGCGCTTTATATTTGTCTATTCCCATCACCCCAAAGGCGACTACATTTACAACTATAAGATAAACCAGCAATACTTCCATCAGGGCCTCCCATAAGCAAAAAATAAGAGATGATAATTTCTACCATCTCTTACATATTACATCATTGTCCATTTATTATCAAATTATACAATCGCGGAAATATCATTGCGAATTATGGATGTGTGTAAAACTAGATGAATAATGGCGCAAATACTAATGCAACTATAGTCATAAGCTTTATAAGTATATTCATTGAGGGTCCTGCAGTGTCCTTGAAAGGATCTCCCACAGTATCTCCTACAACTGCTGCTTTATGAGGCTCACTTCCCTTGCCTCCGTACTCTCCGGACTCTATATACTTCTTGGCGTTGTCCCAAGCACCACCGGAGTTAGCCATCATTATCGCAAGAAGAACCCCTGTAACAACCGCTCCGGCAATGAGTCCTCCCAGAGCCCCTTTGCCCAGAAGCATACCTACAAGAATAGGAGCTGCTACAGCTAAAAGACCAGGTATGATCATTTCCCTTAAGGCTGCAGTGGTAGAAATGTCAACACACCTTGCATAGTCCGGTTTAGCCGTGCTTTCCATTATGCCCGGGATTTCTCTGAACTGCCTTCTGACCTCTTCTATCATTTGATAAGCGGCCTTGCTTACTGCTTCCATAGTAAGGGCTGCAAAGAGGAAAGGCAGCATACCTCCGATGAACAAGCCTATCATTACGTTAGGATCAAGTATGTCTATTCTGTCAAGCTGCACAGCCTGAGAGTATGATACAAACAGCGCAAGAGCTGTCAGTGCTGCAGAACCAATGGCAAAACCTTTTCCTATTGCTGCTGTGGTATTTCCTACCGAATCAAGCTTATCAGTTATTGCTCTGACAGATTTAGGCAAGCCTGCCATTTCAGCGATGCCTCCTGCATTATCGGCTATAGGTCCATAGGCATCTACAGCAACAGTCATACCTGTTGTTGAAAGCATTCCAACAGCCGCGAGAGCTATACCATATAGCCCGGCAAACTTATATGACACAAGTACTGCCAAAGCTATAAACATTATTGGTGCCACCGTGGAGAGCATACCTACCCCAAGACCGCTTATTATGGTAGTTGCTGCTCCTGTACTGGATTGCTGTGCTATTCTCTTGACATATTTATAGTCACCGGAAGTATATATCTCTGTGAGATAACCAATTGCCATACCCACAACAAGTCCAGCGGCAACTGCATAGAATGCATTCAAATTGCCGAACATATAACGGCTTAATGCAAAAGATGCCACTATTACTATCAGTGCACTGCCATATGTTCCATTTCTAAGAGCATTCTGCGGATTGCTCTTTTCATCTGTCCGGACAAAAAGAGTACCTATTATTGAGGCTACGATACCTATAGCGTACAAAAGCATGGGAAACAATACACCCTCAATTTTGCCTGCATGAAATATCGCACCAAGGGTTATCGCAGAAATCATCGAGCCTACATAGGACTCGAACAAGTCTGCTCCCATACCTGCAACGTCACCTACATTGTCACCAACATTGTCGGCAATAACAGCCGGATTTCTCGGGTCGTCCTCCGGTATGCCTGCTTCTACCTTACCTACAAGGTCCGCACCAACGTCAGCTGCTTTTGTATATATACCTCCGCCGACACGGGCAAACAAAGCAATTGAGCTTGCACCCAGACCAAATCCTGTTACTATCTTTGCATCCCGTATTATTATGTACAAAATACCTACACCAAGAAGACCCAACCCTACAACGCACATACCCATTACAGCCCCACCCTTGAAAGCAATTCCAAGAGCTTCATTCTGCCCTCTCTGCGCTGCACTGGCTGTTCTGGCATTTGCTTTTGTTGCTACCTGCATTCCAAAGAAGCCTGCAAGTATTGAGCATCCTGCTCCGGCAATGAAGCATACTGCTGTCAGCCAGCTTTCAAGGAATATTCCTATTATTATTGCCAATACTGCAATAAAAACAGCAAGTACCTTATATTCCCTGAACAGGAATGCCATGGCCCCTTCATGAATATAGCCCATAATGGCCTTCATTCTGTCATTCCCTGGGTCTTTCCTGCTTATGCCGGCAGCCAAAATCCATGCAAAAACCAGCGCAAGTACTCCTGACAGTGGAGCCAGAATCATTAAATCCATCCAACAACCCTCCTAAACATTTCCATGATACATTATATACTGTATACACGACATATACATAATATAGCCTAACATAATGTCAGGCTATCATTATCAAAATATTACTTTACAAGTACCAGTACAACCGATAAAACCATGAACAGAATTGCACTTGCTGTTGTCATCTTGGAAAACAAGGCTTCGTACCCTTTGCTTGCTTTCTTCCCGAAAAGCTGCTCTGCACCTCCAGCTATTGAACCGGAGAGTCCGGCACTTCTTCCTGGCTGCAAAAGCACGCTTACAATCAATGTCAGACAAACAATGTACTGTAAAATTACTAAAGCTATTCTCACTCCCAGCACCTCCCATCTTCCTGTAGTTCTCATCTCTTTGTGCCAAAAGAACGAGCAGTAAATCTATTCTTTCGCTCTTTCTGCCTTTTATACACCCAATTTTTAGGTGCAATCCTACATCCAACATTTTAACACAAAGAGTGGTAAAACACAATAATGGGATATTTACTATACCCCATTATTATATCACATTTTTATAAATTGTATAGCACTTATAGGTTAAAAAACGTATTTATACCCAAATACTTTGACATGGTATCCAAACCTTCTTCTATTCTCATAAGCTGATTATACTTCGCAACCCTGTCAGTTCTAGACGGAGCACCGGTTTTTATCTGTCCGGCATTTACTGCCACAACCAAGTCAGCTATTGTAAC
Organism: Clostridia bacterium BRH_c25; assembly: GCA_001515955.1. Next base: position 3,171 of record LOES01000220.1, read on the forward strand.
ATCCTCTGTTTCTCCTGATCTATGGGATACAACTGCTGTGTAGCCTGCCCTGTTTGCCATCTGTATTGCATCCAGGGTTTCTGTCAATGTACCGATCTGGTTTACTTTTATGAGTATAGAATTGGCTACTCCCATTTCTATACCCTTGGAAAGTCTGTCTGTATTTGTTACGAAGAGGTCATCACCAACAATCTGTATTTTCTTTCCAAGTCTTTCAGTAAGCAGCTTCCAGCCTTCCCAGTCATCTTCGGAAAGCCCGTCTTCCAATGAAATTATAGGATACTTGCTGATTAAACTTTCATAGTAGTCTACCATTTCTTCAGAAGTCTTTACTACACCCTCACCTTCAAGATGATATTTTCCGTCTTCCTTATAAAGCTCCGTTGCAGCTGTATCCATTGCTATGTATATATCCTTGCCCGGCTCATAGCCTGCCTTTTTTATTGCTTCAATAATAACCTGCAATGCCTCTTCATTGGAGGTAAGATTCGGAGCAAAGCCCCCTTCATCACCAACAGCCGTATTGTAGCCTTTTGCCTTAAGTACTGATTTCAGGTTGTGGAAAACTTCAGCACACATTCTCAGTGCTTCTTTGAAGCTTTCTGCACCAACAGGCATAACCATGAACTCCTGGACATCCACATTATTATCTGCATGCTTTCCACCGTTAAGTATGTTCATCATAGGAACGGGAAGAGTCTTGGCATTTACTCCGCCGATATACTGATACAGCGGAAGTCCCAGTGCCTCTGCAGCTGCATGAGCTACTGCCAGCGACACACCCAGTATTGCGTTTGCACCCAGCTTTTCCTTATTTGGGGTTCCATCCAGTTCAATAAGTGCTTGATCTACTGCAACCTGATCGAGAGCATTCATACCTATTATCTCTGATGCGATTATTTCATTTACGTTATTTACAGCAGTCAATACACCTTTGCCGAGATATCTTGACTTGTCACCGTCTCTAAGCTCTACCGCTTCAAAAGCACCGGTGGATGCTCCCGAAGGTACCGCAGCTCTACCTAGAGCTCCGCCTTCCAGTTCAACTTCAACCTCCACGGTTGGATTTCCTCTTGAGTCCATTATCTCTCTTGCAAATATGTCAGTTATTACTGTCATAAATCAATAGCCTCCTTAAATTAATATGTTTATCATGAGTTGTAATTAACTATTTTAGAAAACTCAGCCGCATCCAAGCTTGCTCCGCCAACAAGGGCTCCATCTATTTCAGGCATACCCATAAGCTCCTTTGTGTTTGAGGACTTAACGCTGCCTCCATATAGTATTCTTGTCTTATCAGCCACTTCATTTCCAAGGATTTCTGCAAGCTGCTTCCTTATGAACCCTATAACCTCATTGGCATCCTGACTGGTTGCAGTTTTGCCGGTTCCAATAGCCCATACCGGCTCATAAGCTACTATAAGGTCATCCAGGTTTCTGTTTTCCAAGCCTGCCAGACATCCTTTCACTTGGGCCGCTATCACTTCAAAGGTTGTGCCTGTTTCTCTCTGCTCCAAGGTTTCTCCCACACAAAGAATTGGCTTTAATCCGTGCTCCAGTGCTGCAATTACCTTCTTATTAATTTCCGGATCACTTTCATTGAAATACTGTCTACGCTCTGAGTGACCTAAGATGACATATTCAACCTTCATGTCCTTCAAAAATACAGGAGAAATCTCACCTGTGTATGCTCCGCTGTCCTTATAGTACATATTCTGGGCACCTACTCCTATGTTACTCCCCTCTGAAGCTTTCACAGCCTCATTGAGACATACAAAGACCGGACATACAACCACTTCAGCAGCAGCACCTTTAACAAGAGGCTTGAGATCTTCCACAAGCTTGACTGCTTCGCTTACAGTTTTGTTCATTTTCCAGTTCCCGGCTATTAATGGTTTACGCATGAAACTACCTCCCAAATTACTTATTCTCTATCGCCTCTATCCCCGGAAGTGCCTTGCCCTCGAGGAATTCAAGGGAAGCACCGCCACCGGTGGATATATGGGTTATCTTATCTGCAAAGCCCAGTTGTTCTACAGCTGCTGCAGAATCGCCTCCGCCTACAATGGTCGTACCCTTGCACTCAGACATCGCTTCAGCAAGTGCAAAGGTGCCCTTGGCGAAGTTGGACATTTCGAACACCCCCATAGGGCCATTCCATACGACTGTCTTTGCACTCTTAACTATATCAGAAAATACTTCTCTTGTGTTTTCACCAATATCAAGACCTAACTGATCTTCAGGAATCATATCTGCCGGTACTGTTTTCCTGGGTGCTTCATTATTAAATTCGGGAGCAACTACCATATCAATTGGAAGCAGCAGCTTCACATGCTTCTCCTTGGCCTTCTCGAGTATTTCTCCCGCCAGCTCCACCTTGTCTGCCTCAAGTATTGATTTTCCTATCTCGTAACCCATCGCTTTATAAAAGGTAAAGGCCATTCCACCTCCGACTAAAAGTGTATCTACCTTATCCATCAGATTTTCGATGACCCCTATTTTGTCAGAGACCTTTGCACCGCCTAAGATCGCAACAAACGGTCTTTCCGGTGCAGTAAGCGCCTTGCCCATTATATCAAGTTCCTTCTTTATCAAAAACCCTATGGCCGAAGGCAGGTAGTATGCAATCCCTGCTGTAGTAGCATGGGCTCTGTGTGCTGTACCAAAAGCATCATTGACATATATATCGCCAAGTGCTGCAAGCTTCTTTGAAAATTCCTGGTCGTTCTTTTCTTCCTCTTCATAAAACCTTACATTTTCAAGCAGCATTACGTCCCCTTCTTTGAGACCTTCAACCATTGCCTGCACTTCATCCCCAATCACATCACCGGCGAGCCTGACATCAGCTCCGAGTCTCTCAGACAGTCTTTCAGCCACCGGCTTCAAAGAATACTTAGCGTTGAACTTTCCCTTTGGCCTTCCAAGGTGAGACATCAATATAACCTTTGCATTGTGTTCTCTCAAATGCTTTATTGTGGGAAGTGCTTCTCTTATTCTCCTGTCGTCTGTAATACTGCCGTTTTCATCTATGGGAACATTGAAGTCAACTCTTACAAGTACTTTTTTGCCTTTAACATCTATATCCTGTATGGATTTTTTGTTCAACATAACAAATCCTCCCGATCCATCATATTATCTTTAAATATATAAACTGCACCAGTATAATTTATGAGAAATATATTATAGCCCGGCTTCGAGGTTAGCCTGCAAAACCGGACCATAAATGCATGTGTGTAACTTATTTATTCGCCATATATTTTATCAGGTCAACTATTCTGTTGGAATAACCCCACTCATTGTCATACCATGCAATGATTTTTACCATGTTGTCCTGTATAACCATTGTAGATAATGAATCTAATATTGAAGAATGAGGGTTCTGCTTGAAGTCTATTGAAACAAGGGGCTCATCACAGTATTCAAGTATGCCCTTGAGTTCGTTTTCTGCTGCTCTCTTAAATGCTGCATTCACTTCATCAACCGTAACATTCTTTTCAAGGTCAGCGACCAGGTCAACTACTGATACCGTAGGAGTAGGAACTCTCATGGAAAGACCTGTGAGCTTGCCCTTAAGCTCCGGAAGCACTAACGCAACTGCTTTTGCAGCTCCGGTAGTAGTAGGAATTATTGACAATGCTGCAGCTCTGGATCTTCTAAGATCCGAATGAGGCTGGTCAAGTATTCTCTGGTCGTTTGTATATGAGTGAATAGTATTCATCAAGCCCTTGACTATTCCAAAGTTCTCATGAAGTATTTTAGCTGCCGGAGCTAAACAATTTGTAGTACAGGAAGCATTGGATATTACCACATGCTTTTCAGGATCGTACTTGTCTTCATTAACGCCCATAACTATTGTGATGTCTTCATTCTTTGCAGGCGCAGATATTACAACCTTCTTTGCACCTCCGGCCACATGAGCCATTGCAGCTTCCTTGCTTGTGAATCTTCCTGTGGATTCGAGAACTACGTCTACTCCGTACTCTCCCCACTTAATATTTTCCGGCTTTGTCTCAGCACATATTTCAATTTCTTTTCCATTAACAACTATTGAATGCTCTTTAGCCTTTACATCTCCGCCATATACCCCATATGTGCTGTCATATTTTAAAAGATGCGCTAATGTCTTAGGATCTGTTAAGTCATTGACAAGTACTATCTCAGCGTCTTTCCCAAACTTCTCCTGTGCAATTTTAAATACCGGCCTCCCTATTCTTCCAAAACCATTGATACCTACTCTTAATGTCATTTTTAATTTCCTCCTTTTAAAATCTTATATATTTCACGGGCAGCAGCCTCATCTGTTACAACTACTCTGTTTTTTCTGCCCCTGTTTACCAATACTATCGGCTCAGCCTTCTGAGCTCCTCCTCCAACTGCTATCATTGTCTTTATACTGTCTAAATAATCCGGTTTTATACCTACACTGCCTGATTTATACACAATTTTTCCATTAATGTCAAAATAACAGCCTACAGCCTCGGCCCTTACCTTCAGAGCTTTCAGTTTTTCAACTTCCTCCTCGGTAAAATTTCTTTTTCTGCATATTGATTCAAAGGAACTGAAACCGTATATCAGAATGTCAGTCTCTGCTATGAAATTGAGAATTTTGGCTATATCAGGGTCGTCAGACATTCTATTGAGCATATCCCCACTGATGTTGTCAGGAAGATGCAGAAGATAATAATTGCCTCCTATATTCTTAGCCAATTTGGCTGCAACTATGTTTGCCTGACGCTCCAGATCCGCTTTTATTCCACCTCTGGCAGGTACTACTGTTACATTCTGTGCCCTAACCCTATCTGAATTCTCAGCCACAGTTAATGCAGTATAGCCACCACTTACTGTGATTATATCGTTGTCTTCAACTATCCCTTTTAGATACTCGAAGGCTACCTTGGCAATTTCTACAATCACCAGAGGATCGTTCTCAGAATCCCCCGGGACTACAATTAACTCTTTTATGCCAAGCATTGCCTTGACTGTCTCTTCAAGATCCTTAAGCCCTTTTAGCTCTGATATGTAATCCCTGAGCTTATAAATAATATCCTTACCCTCATCCGTTACCATCATACCAAGAGCCTGTATATCAATGAGGTTCTGATTCTTTAAAATATCAAGCTCACTTCTTACCCATCGTTCGCTCTGGCCAAGTATGACCGCAAGTGCCCGTCTTCCTACAGGCTGGTTGAACTCTATTGTCCTTAGAATACTGTACCTTTTCTCTGTAATGCCAATCAATTCCGGAACCAGTCTTTTCTGCAAATTTATCAGTTCTTTCATTTCATTACCTCTATGGCCAAATTTTATCCCGCATATAATAATTACGTCCCGTTGAAAATATTATATTATAAGCAAATTCCAATTTCAATATGTAAATGTATTATTTACTATTATTTTATTATTTATTTGATTAAAAAAAGCCATCCGTAGATGGCTTTTTTACCCTGTATCTTATTGGTATATCAGAATATTGCTCTATATCAGACCTAGTTTTTTAATTACATCAACCAGCTTTTGTGTATCGATCGGCTTTGCCGCATAAGCTTCACAGCCAATTTCAAAAGCATTCTGCACATATTGCGACTCTGCTAGAGCTGTAGTCATAATGATTTTACTTCTCTTCTCCGGCAGAATTCCTTTCTGTGTTTCCAAGTCCCTTATTGCTTTTAATACCTTGACCCCATCAACCTTAGGCATCATTATGTCCAGACAAATAAGGTCATATGGTTCCTTATCCTTTATGGACATGAGAAATGCATCCAGCGCTTCAAGTCCGTCAACAACTACATCACATTCCCCATATTGTGAAAGGAACTTAAGCAGGAATTTCCTGCTGACTATATCATCTTCTGCAATCAATATCCTCATTTCAACACCTCCTATATATTTCGCGAAAAACATTTTACATTTTTAATTAAGATTTCGCGTAAATGTTTCCTTGTTTGTTATTGAATTCGCACTTTGCCTAATATAAATTCTTTTGTGCGTTCAATATAGAACTAAATTAATGATTTCTTGAATATTTCATATTCTTCTTTTACTTTTATTATCTGTCGTATTGCATTCTGCAGATTTCCCCGTCTGGCAGCCAGTTCTGTTTTAAATGCCGCATCTTTAACTTCCTCTGCATTTATCTTGTCGGATAAAGATTTTACCGTGTTTGCCATTCTTTCAATTGCCGACAGGTCTCCGCTTTCAATAAATGATAACAATTCTTCTATTCTTTCCCCTACTCTTGTCAATAGCGGCATATCCTCAGCCTTTAATCTTTTACTATTCCTTCTTACAAATACTACCTCACCTGCTTCATTGATAATTGCACCACTGACTGTCTCATCCCTTTGTGCCTGCAGCTTGTTATCGGGTATGCTTTCCAGCATATAGAACAGCTCTTCCATATGCACCGGCTTTGGAATATACTCATCAATGCCCATTGCCAGGAACCTTTCCCTGTCACCCTGAAGGGCATATGCAGTTAGGGCAATTATCGGTGTATGCCTTCCTTCTCCCTCCAGCTCCCTTATTTTTTGTGTTGCCTGCAAACCGTTCATCTCAGGCATCTGTATATCCATCAATATTACATCGTATGTTTTATCCTGCACTTTCTTCAAGGCTTCCAGTCCATTGCCGGCAGTATCAACAGAATGGCCTTTTTCAGCAAGCATTTTTTCAATTACTCTGCGGCTTATTTTATCATCCTCAACAGTGAGGATATTCAGGGCATTCAGCGTCCTATTAACACGGGAAACACTCTTTGGCATTTCTTCCAGCTTTCTGCCTGTTTTAAATGCCAGCTTGAAGTGAAAAAAGCTTCCTTTTCCTTTCTCACTCTCAGCCCATAGTTTACCTCCCATCATTTCTACAAGCTGCTTCGAAATGACCAGTCCTAGTCCTGTCCCACCATGTTTTTTTGTAAAGGAGCCATCTAGTTGACTGAAGGTCCGAAACAGTCTCTGTATGTCTTTCTTATCAATACCCACACCTGTATCCGATACCGAAAAATGAAGCTCTACAAAACCGTCACTTTCACTGTTCTTTTTTATGGCTATGGATACTTCTCCTTTTTCAGTGAACTTGATTGCATTATTGATAAGATTGTTAAGCACCTGGCTAAGCCGCATCGGGTCACCCTGAAGATACTGGGGTATGCTCGAAGAGAGTCCGTAGCTGAGTTCAATTCCTTTGTTTTCTGCATGCACCGAATGTATCTTGACCAAGTCTGCTATCAGTTCCTTGATATCAAAGTGTACACTTTCAATAATCAGCTTCCCTGCTTCCATTTTAGAAAAATCAAGAATATCATTTATAATTCTCAGTAATGAATCGGCACAGGTTTTGGCTGTATTAAGATTATCCCTCTGCTCGAAGTCAAGCTCAGTCAGAAGTGTAAGATCAATCATTCCCACCATGCCGTTTATCGGAGTCCGGATTTCATGGCTCATATTGGCAAGGAATTCACTTTTGGCTTTATTGGCTGCTTCAGCTGCTTCTTTTGCCTTTTTCAATTCTACTTCCACAATCTTTTTTTCAGAAACTTGCTCAATAGTTATTGCCAGGAAGCCCTTATCCGGCTCGAATATCAGGAAAGAATACCATTGCTCCAGTTCTTTTACATAGTACTCGTCAATTCTTATGTTGTTTATCCTTCCGTTGGGTTTTTGACTTTCCTTCAACCGCTTCAACAGATATCCGCTAAATTGTGGAAGCAGCTCGGTGCAGGTCTTCCCTACAATCTCTTCCAGCTTCATGCTGAACATTTTCTCAAAAGCACTGTTGATTTCAGTTACGATAAAGTCCTCAGGCCTGCCGTCATCATCATACATAATGCTGCTGTAAGCAAAGGCATCCATTAGGTTCATAAACAGGGAATAATATTTCGCCTGACTTTTTCTTATAAGCGATTCAGCTTTTTTCCTCTCTGTTATGTCACGGGCAAGAGAATATATACACTTTCTGCCGCCCATCTCGATATAGTGTGCATTTACTTCTATAGGTATTTCCCTGCCGTCTTTGGTGACATGGATATTCTCATAGGTATAATCGCCCTTCTCTATTATTGTGTTGATTATAGAGACAATCTGCTCATAATTACTATTCTTGTTGAAATCCATAACATGAAGCTTCAACATCTCATCTCTTGAATATCCCAGTCTCCAGCAGGTTATGTCATTCACTTCTATAATTTTTCCCAATTTTTTTCTGTCTTCTATTACTTCATAAAGGTAAATTGCATCTGCTGCGGTATTAAAAAGTGTTTTATACTTTTCTTTACTTTCCTGCATTGCCTTTTCAGCCAGTTTTTTGTCTGTTATATCATATAATGCCCCTACAAAGCCCTCGAATTGACCATCCATATCATAATATGGAGTTCCTACATCCAGGCACCATCTGTATTGCCCGTCATTATGCAAGAGGCGCAATTCATACTTGAAAGACTCCTGCTTTTCATGGGCTTTAATATTAACCTTAATACACTCGTCTAAATCCTCAGGATGAATACAATCATTCCATCCATTCCCCAGCATATCCTGAAGCTTCCTGCCTGTAAAATCCAGCCAGCTCTGACTGACGTAATCACATTCCATATTTATATCAGTACACCATACAAGCGCAGGCAGCTGGTTCAACAGATTAATGCATAAGTCCCTGGATTTCGTTATGGCAAACTCTCTGTTTTTACTGTCGGTAATATCCATTTCCAGAGCCCGTACAGTACTTCTTAGCGTTGTGATATCCCTGAACGCCACCACAACCCCGGCAACCTCACCATTTACACCTTTTAACGGAGAACACGTCGCAGATATATGCTTTTGTCTCCCGCCCCTTGTTGTAACCACAGTGTTCTTGATCAAACCCACAACTGTATTTGTACTGATTGTTTTGGCTATAGGATTTTCTACCGGTGCCCCGGTTTCAGCTTCGGATAAGGCAAATACTGTACTGAATTCCTTACCATAAGCCTCTTCCAGCTTACATTCCATAATATCCTCGGCAACAGGATTCATATATAGAATCTTACCTGTCAGGTCTGTTGAGATTATACCATCCCCGACACATGACAGAATAGCCTCGGCAAATTTACAGCTTTCTCTATCAGTGTACATTGTTAATCACTCCCATATCTGTAGTTACAGCTTATCCAACAATGAGTATAAAAGCTTCGGCATATTGTCCAATGATGCCTGCTTCTCAACGGCTCCTATGTTAAATGCTGCTTTGGGCATTCCATATACCACGCAGGACTGTTCATCCTGTCCTATGGTCCTTGCGCCCTTTCTCCGCATTGAAAGAAGGCCTTTAGAGCCATCATATCCCATACCTGTAAGTATTACCCCTATAGCACTGCTTCCCGCTTCCTTTGCAACAGATTCAAACAGTACATCAACAGATGGGCAGTGACCATTCACCTTATCTCCCTCAAAGCATTCCACCTTATATGTATCTCTCAGCTTCTTTATCCTCATATGCTTGTCTCCGGGAGCTACCAGAACTTGCCCTCTTTCAACAAAATCACCGGTATGGGCTTCTTTTACTTTTAGAGAAGTAGCGTTATTCAAGCGTTCAGCGAACATTCGGGAAAAAACCGGAGGAATATGCTGTACTATTACGATCCCCGGAATATTATTGGGCAAATATTTCAGAACATTATATATTGCCTCAGTTCCTCCTGTGGAAGCACCTATTGCAATAATCCTATCCGTTGATATATCCTTTTTTTCCAATACTCCCGAAGTATAATCCCTGTTCTTCAGAGAAGCCACCTTTGCTGTTGCGGCAATCTTCACTTTCCCGACAATTTCATCTATGAAAAGCTCTACGCTCCTGATAGATGCAAGCTCTGGCTTTGTAACAAAGTCAACCGCCCCGGCATTCAATGCATCAAATACCGCATCACTGATCCCACTTACCATTATCACCGGCATCGGATACTGTGGGATAAGCCTTCTTACAAACTCTATTCCATCCATTCTTGGCATTTCTACATCACAGGTCATTACATCCGGCTCATGCTCAAGTATTTTATCCCTGGCATCAAAAGGATCCGAGGCAGTTGCTACCACATCGATACAAGAATCGGCAGAAAGGCCTCTTGCCAGCACCGTTCTTGATAAAGCACTGTCATCTACAATCAAAACCCTGATTTTCTTCATATGACTATTCCTTTCTATAGATAGCAGGCATTATATACTTGAGCCTGGCTGTTTCCCGGTTAAGTGACTCTGAGTGGCCAATGAACAGGTAGCCTCCGGATTCTAAATGCTGGTAATATTTATTCACCAATGCATCTCTTGTTTTGTTGTCAAAATAAATCATAACATTCCTGCAGAAAATCACATGGAATTTACGTTTAAATGGAAATACAGACTCCATCAGGTTGAACTTTCTATATATAACTTCATTGCGTATTCTTTCGGCAAGTATGGACTTTTCTTTATCATGCTTTTTAAAATAGTTGAGTCTCCATTGGACAGGAAGTGTTGCGACTTCCTCATTGTCATATATGCCCTTTTGTGCGGTGTCAAGCACTTTGCCCGATATATCCGTAGCCAAAACCTTGGAGTCCCATAGCATCTTTTCACTCCCAAAGTATTCATCCAGTATCATGGCAAGGGTATAAGGCTCCTCACCGGTAGAGCATCCTGCACTCCAGATCCTTAAATCCTTATCCCTGACTGTACTTGCCAGATATGGCAGTACTGCGCTTTTGAAATAATGGAAGTGGTCTGCTTCCCTCATAAAGAAGGTATGATTGGTAGTTATTTTATCTATTAATACCGTTACTGCATCCCCTGTCTTGTCTGATACAATGTAGTCATAGTAATCGGAAAAGCTCTTAAAATCCTTCTGAGACAGGACATTATGCAGCCTTCCGATTACCAGGGATTTTTTTCCTTCCTTCAAGTGGATGCCATAATTGGTTTTGATGAATTCTGCCAGTTTGGCGAACTCTTTTTCTGTAATGTTAATCATAATATCACCTATTATGTGCTATAGTCCATTGACAATAGCTTATATGCTAGTACTTTCCAAATTCTTTATCACTCAATGCTATTTTGGTCTTTGAAGCTGCCGCCTCTGAGCGGGTTTCTGCCTCAGGACCTACTGCGGCTTTTTTCCTTTCTGCCATATCCTCCAGCATCTTAAGTATATCAGAGTCTATCTCGTCAAATTTATTATTATTGAAGCTGCCTTTTTTTAATTTGAATTTGCCTACCATTTCTCTTAGAAGCGCTGCCTGTCCTGAAAGTTCTTCACTGGCTGCCGCGCTCTCCTCTGCTGTAGCTGAGTTGGTCTGCACTACTTGGGAGACCTGCATTATTCCCTGGTTGATCTGTGCCACTCCTGAAGCCTGTTCGTTGGAAGCTATTGCAATATCACTTACAAGATCAGCTACCTTGGCAATATTGCCTACTATTTCATTAAGAGCCTTTGCTGTGTCATTGGCAATCTTAGTGCCTCCCTCGGTCTTCTTTATTGAGCCTTCAATCATATCTGTCGTCTCTTTGGCAGCATTGGCTGAACGGGCTGCCAGGTTTCTCACCTCTTCAGCTACTACTGCAAAGCCCTTGCCATGCTGGCCGGCTCTTGCAGCTTCAACTGCTGCATTTAGTGCAAGAATATTTGTCTGGAAGGCTATTTCGTCAATAACCTTGATTATCTTGGATATATTGGAAGAAGAATCGTTAATCTCCACCATAGCTTTAAGCATATCCTGCATTTGACTGTTGCCCAGCTCTGCATTTGCTTTGGCAGTTTCCGCAAGCTCATTGGCCTGGCTTGCATTCTCTGCATTCAGCTTGGTCTGGGAGGATACTTCTTCAAGGGATGCCGTCAGTTCTTCAATGGAGCTTGCCTGCTCTGTTGCCCCTTGTGAAAGTGCCATACTGGAATCAGACATCTGCCTGGAGCCGGAAGCAACCTGTTCAGATGCCGCACTTATATTGTTCAATACTTCATTGTTCTTTTCAATCAGTTCTGACAGCTTCTTGCCCATGAGGTCATTATCGGATCTTACGCTGACCTTTACAGTAAGATCCCCACCGGCAATCTTTTCAACCACTAAAGCTTGCTCGCGTATATTTGCCACCATCTTCACAAAGGATTCCATGAGCTTGCCTATTTCATCTTTTGTATCCGCTTTCACACTCACATTTATATCTCCTGCAGCTAGCTTGTCTGCTGTTTCTGCCAACGCTTTCACCGGTTTGCTTATTATACGGGATATTGACAGCCCAAGAGCTATTGCTGTTAACATACTGGCAATGACTACAATAATCATGGTTGTCATAGATGTCCTCGCCAGCTCAGTATTGTGACCCGCTTTAGAATCTGCCGCATTTGTATTAAACTCAATCAATTTATCAAAGGAGCTCTGCATAGTAGCACCTGCTGCAGCTGCTTCCCCAAAGATCAGCTCTAAAGCCTGCTCTTTATCACCTGCTTGCAGCAGGCTTACTGATTTTCCAACTACAGCCTTGTAGTTGGCCCAAAACGGCTTCATAGCATCAAACTGAGCTCTGTCCTCTTCGGATACGATTCCTTCTTCATATTTTTTCAGATATTCATCAGTTTTTGCAAAGTACTCTTCTACTTCAGCAATAAAACCATCCCGTTCTGCAATATCATCTACCATTGTCATTTTGAGAGCATTAAATCTTATTCTCTGATAATATACCGCTGCATTCCCGGCATATAAAACACCCAAAGTATTCTCTTCGAACAATAGTTTGTCTGCACTGCTGATGGTATTAATGCTCTGAAGGCCTATAGCTCCTACTACACCTGCAAGTAATGCCACAATCAGGAAACCTGTTATAAGCTTTGCAGATATTTTCATGTTTAAAAACCATTTCATTGTATGACCCCCCCTGTATATTATTATATGCTGGTAATAATTTCCGTATCCTCGTCATTCAATAGCTTGTCACAGTCCAGTACAAGCTTTACTTCACTCCCGACTTTACCTATGCCCTTGATATACCTGTTGCTGAAGCCCTGTCCGATTCCGGGAGGCGGCACTATGTCCCCCTCGGGTATTGACATTACTTCTGATACGCTGTCAATAATGAGACCTATTGCAACATCTCTGATGTCTACCACAATAATGCAGGTTCTGTCATTATATTCTCTTAAAGGCTTTTTGAACCTAAGTCTTACATCCATGACAGGGATAATTTTACCTCTCAAGTTGATTATCCCTCTGATGTACTCCGGAAGCTCCGGAACTTCGGTAATCGGCTGCATTCCTACAATTTCTGTCACATACTTGATTTCAATTCCGTAGAACTCCTTTCCCAGATAGAAGGTCAGATATTTACCCTTCTGAGTATCCTCCTCATCCCAAAGCTCCTGTGCTTGAAACTCAGTCATGTCTGCATCTCCTTTCATTTCTTCATTCAGATTTTCCAAAAAGTTTCCGGGGCTGTTATTTCTCAAAAAGCCCGGCGATGTTAAGTATCAAGCTTATGCTGCCATCACCCAACAGAGTACATCCGGCCAAGCCTTGTATTTTTCTCATGCCCCTTATATAGGCAGGTAATGTCTTTACCACCACCTGCTGTTCTCCGACCAGTTCGTCCGCAAAGATGCATATGCTGTCTTCCCCATTTTCGACCATAACAATAATGCCTTCCGGAATATTTGTGACAATTGTCTTCACCTTAAAATGTTCATGAAGCCGCAATACCGGGTAGCACTGTCCTCTGACCATTACCATTTCATTGCCGTCAGGGTCAATGATCAGATCCCTCTCATTAGCCCTGAAGGATTCCTTAATTGAAATCGTAGGTATAGTATACATAGCATTCCCAACTCTGATGTTCATCCCATCTATAATAGCAAGAGTCAGAGGAATCTTGAGGGTTACTGTTGTTCCCTTATCAGCTGCACTGTCTACCGATACGCCCCCCCCAACCGTTTCAATATTCTTTACCACCACATCCATGCCCACGCCACGGCCTGAGAACTCGCTTATATTGTCTTTTGTAGAAAAACCCGGCAGGAAAATCAGAGAATATATCTCCTTATCCGACATTTCCTCTTCAGGCTTGTATATCAGATCATGCTCCTTGGCACGCTGGAGTATTTTTTCGCGGTTCAAGCCCTTACCGTCGTCTTTTACCGTAATGACTACATCACTTCCGGCATTCTGTGCTGTCAGTGTAATTGTTCCAGACTGCGGTTTGCCCTTTTTCAGCCTCTCGTCGGCATTTTCCATCCCATGGTCGATGGAATTTCTTATAAGGTGCATCAGTGGGTCGGAGATATGCTCAATTATGTTCTTGTCTACTTCTGTTTCTTCTCCTATAAGCTCCAGCTGCACTTCCTTATTCAGCTTCTTGCACATGTCACGTACAATTCTTTGCATCTTGTGAAAAGTTGCGGAAATTGGAATCATACGGATTGACATTACCATATCCTGCAGCTCACTTGTTATCTTTTTGAGCTGTCTTGCAGCCTTTTGAAAATTGTGGAGTTCCAGCCCTTTGAGATCTGGGTTCTGGGTAACCATCGCCTCAGCTATTACCATTTCGCCTACCAAATCCATCAGCTTGTCCAGCTTGTTGACATTAACACTTATTATGCTCTGCTGAAGTCCGGCAGGAGTAAGAGCTTCTTCTTTATGAAGCCTAGGTGATTCAATCTCATTATCTTCAAGTACAATACGTTTCTCTTGAGAAGCCTTATTAAATACTTCAATATCATCCAGTTTGGCAAGTATCAATTCCTTCAGGCATACTGTTTTCATAATAAAATCGTTCATTTCCTTATATGAAAGGTCCGTCTTCAGAAATACCGTAAAGCCTTCTTTCCTTATTGCTTCTATACTTCCATCACAAGCCATCACATCCTCCGGTATGGAGCGGAGCTCATTTGTTATATCCTTAAGATCACGGATTAATGAAAAAGCTCTTATATTCTCCATTCCGCAGCCCTCTTCAAAACGTATAAGTGCCTTAAAAGCGTTCTTGCCTGTATTAACCGCTGTCTTATCCTTGCTGATGTAATACTGCCTTTTGCCCCCTGAAGCTTCACTATATTCAGCTGTTACTGCTGCAGATAACTCAACCTTCTTTAGGGCCGCCAGAAAACTCCTCATCTTCTCTGATATCCTCTCAGCATCACCATTTGCTTTATGGCCATTTTTTATCTTCTCTACCTCTACCTTGATAAAATCCACTCCCTCCAGAACCAAGTCTGAAAGAGCAGTACAATCCATACCCTCGGGCTTTTCTTCCCGAAGAAAGTAAAACAGATCCTCAATGGTATGCGAAAGCGTGGATATGTTGTCAAAAAGCATCATTGCAGCAGAACCCTTTATAGTGTGCATTATACGGAATATCTCATTTATTGCATCCTGGGTATAACAACTGAACTTTTCATTGCTGATGATAAGCTGCTCAAGTTGCTCAATTTGCTTAACCGTCTCAAAAATAAAGATGTCAAGCATTGGCTCATTTATAGACCGGTCCGGCAAAACAATCCCTCCCTTGTTTCTATATCCGCATTAAAGCTCCAACACCTTATTCAGAGTTTGTACTACAAGCTCTTCCTTAAATGGCTTTACAATAAAGGATTTTGCCCCACTTACCACAGCATCCATTACCATAGGCTCCTGCCCCATTGCTGATACCATTATAATTTTTGCTTTTGCGTCATACTCTTTTATAGCCTTTAGTGACTCTATACCATCCATATCCGGCATCGTGATATCCATTGTGACAATATCCGGACTAAGCTCCTTATATTTTTGAATTCCTACCAAACCGTTTTCTGCTTCACCAACAACTTCAAATCCGTTTTTCTCAAGCATCATCCTGATAGAAGCTCTCATAAAGGCCGCATCGTCAACTATAAGCACTTTTTTCATTTTCCTACACTCCTTATATGATATTTCTTATTTCAAAAGTCTAAAAGCCTTCAAAATAGTCTCAAGAGTTGTTATAATATAATCCCTCAGCTCAAAACCATAACCACTGAGCCTCCATTTGAGACAGGCCATACTAAAACTTCCCCATATTATACCTGCCAGCTTTTCACTATCAATACTCCTTGATATTTCTCCACTCTTTTGTGCCTCAGCTATCATAGCTTCTAAAAACTCATAACGGCTCATGAAAATTCCCTTAATCTTCTCCGTTAGCTGCGGATCGTGGGATAATACATCATACGCCTGAGTTATTGCAGTTATTTGAGGGTAGTTCTGATAATACTCGGCATAATAGTTCTGATAATACTCGGCATAAGCATTGATAAAATAGTTAACCGCCTCTATCGGCCTAAGATCTTTAAGCTTGATTGACTCTATAATGTCAGCGTCATACTGGGAATAATGATCCAATATAGAAAGCATCAGTTCATTTTTGGTACGAAAATGCTTGAATATTGTTCCTTCAGAAATACCCTGCCTCTTTGCTATCTCCCTGGTAGACAAACCTTGAATGCCCAAATCATTTATTACCTCAACTGCGGTTAATATTATTGCTTCTTTTCTATGCAACGGCAGCCTATACATAATTTACCTCCTTGGTGAGTAATCACTTACTCACCAATATTATAATTGGAAAATCTTTCTTTGTCAATTACTGTTTTATATTGTTATTTTTTGTAATTTACTATAAATTTTTATCATACTTTAAATAACAAAAAAAAGTGGCCTTAGCCACTTCCATTTTATAACCTATTTGGGCGACTCATGAATCGCCCCTACTAAACCTCGAGTCTCGCATCTCGTATCTGCTTTAATATCTTTTTCTCTTTGATGATGACAGTATCCCCAGCTCATCCCTGTACTTGGCTACTGTTCTTCTGGAAATCATATAGCCTTCCTTTACAAGGTAATCTGCTATATGCTGATCGCTTACAGGCTTGCTTGCATCCTCGCCGCTTACATAGTTCTTTATCATTTTTTTGATGCTTTCGGAGGAAATTGCATCCCCATCCTGATTATCTACCCCGCTTTTGAAAAAATACTTGATTTCGAATATTCCTCTGGTGGTCTGAACATATTTGCCGCTTATAGCCCTGCTTACGGTTGATTCATGCACATTCACCATTTCTGCAATCTTCTTCAAAGTCATCGTCCTGAGATACATTGGACCCTTTTCGAAAAAATCCATCTGATACTCAAGTATGGCCTTCACAACGTTATACAATGTGTTCTTCCTGTGTTCAAGACTTCTGATAAGCCACATGGCAGAGGATAGTTTGTTGTTTATATAGGCAGAAGCCTGTGAGGATTTGTCCTCTGAGTTCAAAATATTCTTGTAATATTGATTGATCATTAGTCTGGAACCATAGTGGTCATTTATTATGACAACATACTCATTTCCAATCTTCTCAATGTATACATCCGGAGTCACATATTTTGTTGAGGCACTTCCCTCAAAGGCCCGTCCGGGCTTAGGCTCAAGATTTTTTATAATATCACTGTAATTTTGGGCTTCTTCAATGCTTATAGAAAGTTTTTTCGAAATGTTGTTCAGCCTGTTGCATGCAATGTCATCCAAATGATTTTTCACAATTACTTCAATTGTTTCATCAAGGATATCTTTGTTTTTCAGCTGTATCAGAAGACATTCCTTTAAATCAATTGCACCTACTCCAAAAGGCTCAAAGGTCTGAATAATGCCTAATGCTTCTTTCACTGCATCCATATCTACAGAAAGAATTTCAGACATATCTTCCTGAGTCGCGGTAAGGTATCCGTTTTCATCAAGACATTCTATAATATATTCACCTATATCTCTGAGCTTTTCGTTTATCGGAGAAACTCTAAGCTGTGAAATCAGGTGATCCTTTAATGTATATGAATAGGTTATGAAATTTTCATAAGAGAATTCAGAATTTTCATCGCTGTCAAAGCCCTCCATTGAATAGCTTTTTCCTTGGAACTGAAGGTATTCTTTCCAGTCAATCTCTTTTTCTTTTTCCTTTTCTTTTTCTTTTTCCTCTTTGTCTTGTTTTTGCTGCACTTCGGGCTTTTCATCCCTGTTATCATCCACCAGGTCAAGAACAGGATTAGCTTCCAGTTCATGCTGTATAAGTTCTTCAAGCTCCACTGCAGGAAGTTGAAGTATCTTCAGCGCCAGTTTAAGCTCCGGTGTCATTATAAGCTTTTGCTGCTGCTCTATGATCAGATCATATCCCATTCTCATTTTATCACCCCCGGATGGATTTGATTGAAACCGCTGTTACTCACAATATTAATTATAGCACATTTATAGGTCAAGTCATAACTATTTGCCATGTAACTATATGGCAAAAAGAATGCGCTGCTAAGCACATTCTTCTGATATTGCATTATTTTATACTATCTACTTTTCGCCTTTTTCATAAGGTTTCCCTCCTGCAGCCGGACCGACGGATTTACCAACAAACCCTGATACTGCAAGCATAGTCAATATGTAAGGCAGTGCAAACAGAAACTCCTTAGGGATGGGCAGATTAGTTGCAATTGTCTGCAGCGCATCGGCAAAGCCGAAGAAGAGACAAGCCAGTGCTGCTCCTATAGGATTCCATTTGCCAAATATCAAAGCAGCTAAAGCGATAAAGCCTTTACCGGCAATCATACCTTCCTTGAAAAGACTAAGAGAGCCTATAGAAAGTGAAGCTCCACCTATTCCGGCAAGTACGCCGCTTATTGTCACGCATATATACCTTATTACATATACATTAACACCTAATGTGTCAGCTGCTCTTGGATGCTCGCCAACAGCGCGTATCCTTAAGCCGAAAGGAGTCTTGTACATCACATAGTAAGCTGCAATGACCATGGCAAATGCCAGGTAGCTAAAGAAGTTGAAGGGACCCCAAGCCTGGAAGTATTCTACATTATCAGTCTGTCCCGGTCTTCCCCATATCTCAACCAGCAGGAAGGTTGTAAGGCTGGCTGCCAGAATATTGATAGCAGTACCGACTATAACTTGATTTGCTTTAAAGTATATGCTCAAAAATGCCAAAAGCAATCCGAACAGGCCGCCTATAACCATGGCACCAAGCAAGCCTGCCCATGGCGATCCGGTCTTGAAGGAGAAGAAAACCGCACTGAATGCACCCACTGTCATTATACCTTCAAGGCCTATATTAAATACACCGGATCTTTCGGAGAAGTTGCCCCCAAGGGAAGCGAATATCAATGGGGTGGCGGATCTTATGGTGGCCGTTAATATTATGCCCAGTATAGTTATAATACCTACGTTTTCCATTCTATTCAACCTCCCCTTTCTCTATACTTCTCTTCAATTCCTTGTTCTGTTTTATTTGTTCCGCCACCACTCTTACAAAGTTTGCAGCTACGAATAATATGATTATCCCTTGAATAATTCCCACAACCTCTTTAGGGATTCCTTGTATCTGCATAAGCGGTCCGCCTTTTTGCAATATACCAAAAAGGAAAGCAGACAGTATAACCCCT
>LOES01000221.1 GCA_001515955.1 Clostridia bacterium BRH_c25
TCTCCTGCCCGCGCATGATCCATACGATAGAAGGCAACCAAATTTCCCCCTTCATCCACTATGGCGATGTCGCAGCGTAGTCCCATCTGTACGGCTCTTTGCACCGATGCAGCTATCAGTTGTTTTGCCAAGGCCAAGGTCATTTTGTCCAACTCGCTCAATCTTCGATAGAATACAGATTGATGTTGAGCACCAGGAACGACCGTTATCCTTTGCCCAATGTACTGGTTAAAAGCCTGGACCGCCACCTCAGCCACTTGCATATCTTGTGCGCTGGTTCCGCCGCTTACCCCGATCCCTCCAATGATTTTACTTCCGCCATTGAGAGGGATCCCGCCGCCTAAAATGACGACTTTACCTTGATTAGTGGAATTCACCCCATAAGCATCGCCTCCGGGAAGGGCTAAACGGGCTAGATCTCCAGTCTGCATCTGCATGGTTACGCTAGTCCAAGCTTTATTTTCCGCGATATCGATTCCCGCAAGCACAGCGTTGTCCATCCGGTGAAACGCTATCAAAGCTCCGCATTCATCCACAATCGCAGTGTTGACAGGCAGTCTCAACCGATTAGCTCTATACTCAGCGATTGTAATCAAATGTATCGACAGTTCTAACGTAAGCCGATCCATCTCGTTCCCCCCTCTTATGCAACGATCAAGTTACAACCGATCCCATGTTAACGAACATGATTTGACCCGAGATAGCAGAAGCATCGTCAGAGGCCAACAGGACATACGTTGGCGCTAGTTCAAACGGTTGTCCCGGCCTTCCCAACGGTACATCGGTGCCAAACGTAGTCGTTTCCTCCGCAGTAAACGCCGTTGGAATCAACGGTGTCCAGGTAGGTCCGGGAGCTACAGCGTTCACTCGAATTCTCTGCTTAGCCAGTGAGAGAGACAGAGAACGGGTTAAAGAAACAATGGCCCCCTTTGTAGCGGTATAGTCGATCATATTTGCCATGCCCGAGAAAGCGGTATCTGAGGTCGTATTTATAATGGAACTTCCAGGAGGAAGATGAGGCAAGGCTGCTTTTATCATCTCAAAAAAAGAAATGATGTTGGTATGAAACGTGTCCAGCAACTGCTCTCGGCTTATATCCAAAATGCTGTTCTGGTGATATTGAACTCCGTGATTATTAACCAGGATGTCAAGCTTGCCAAAAGTTTTTAGAGTAGTCTCCACAACATAAGCGCAAGCTCCTTCTGCCCTTAAATCCACTGCAAGAGTTTCGCATCTGCGGCCCAGTTGATGGATCATACGCTTAGTCTCGGCTGCATCTTGGTGTTCATCTAGATAGGGGATGACCAAATCGGCACCTTGCTTGGCAAAAGCGATTGCAACCGCCCGGCCAATGCCGCTATCGCCTCCAGTCACGATGGCTACCTTGTTCTTCAGCCTCCCACTCCCTATATAAGAAGGATTATCCGAGATCGGTCGAGGATTCATTAAATACTCATACCCTGGCCTTCGGTTCTGGTGTTGTGGAGGAAATACGATAGGCACTTCTGTGCATTGCTTTTTCCATCCTAAATAAGGATAGACTGGATATTGCATGATCCAACCTCCTACTGAACATAAAATAATGATTTGTATTCCATTATATTCCTAAGAGAATAAATTTGTTCCATAACTTCTTCTTAACAACAACTACTACGATCTCAGTGATCTTACTAAAGTTGTTACGGGACAAGCTATCCTTCATATTACGGCGCTTTTTACCAGCAAATCCCCGACCTCGGCGCTCCGAGGCCATACAGCGGCACACAAGGTGACATAGGCGGTAATGGCTATTCCGGCGATGATTTGCTTTTTCATCTGGTTTCCTCCCCGTAAAATAATTGACGGGCATCCGGCTCAGCTTATCGGCTGCAATCCGAACACCCGTCATAGTTTTGTATCTGATTTGCAATCTGCCATGCCAGCCGGAAGCCGTGAATAAAGCTGTCCAGCGAAACGTCCGAGCAGATTAAGTCTTTGTCATCCATGATACGCAGCACCAGCTTGCGGTTTCGGCTGCTTAGTCGTTGGCGCAATAGCTGGTAGTTTACTTTGATTCTTTCTTCCTGTATCTAAATATATCATATTAAATGTAAAAGGACTTAAACCACGAGGGTTCAAGTCCTTTTGTTTCATTTTGGTATGGTGGAGATAAGGGGGATCGAACCCCTGACCTCTTGAATGCCATTCAAGCGCGCTCCCAGCTGCGCTATACCCCCACTTAATTAATTTGACAATTAATATTCTATATCAATTTCAAGAAAAATTCAACTCTAAATATTAATTTGCTTATTTTCCCAACAACTCCTCCATCTGGTCAAGGAGGCTGCCGAAGAGCTTGAGAGCGTTGTTCACCGGCTCTGTCGTTGCCATATCCACATTGGCGATCTTCAATAGCTCAATGGGATAGTCGGAGCCGCCACTTTTCAGGAATTTCAGATAGCGGTCCACTGCCGGCTGTCCTTCCTTCAATATCTGTTGCGATATGGACACCGCTGCCGAGAAGCCTGTTGCATACTTATATACATAGAAGCTGGTGTAGAAGTGCGGTATTCTTGCCCACTCCATATCTATATAATCATCTAAGACCATATCCGGCCCATAATACTTGATGTTCAAATCCCTGTATATGGAGCAAAGCAGCTCTGCAGTCAATGCTTCCCCCGCTTCCGCCTTTTCATGGATGATTTTCTCAAATTCTGCAAACATTGTCTGCCTGTATACGGTAGTCCTAAACTGCTCCATAAAGTAATTAAGCAGGTACATCTTCTTCATTTTGTCATCGGTGATCTTTAGAAGATGATTCATTACCAGTGCTTCATTGAGTGTTGAAGCCACCTCAGCTACAAATATCTTGTATTGGGCGTAAATGTAAGGCTGATTGTCATCGGAATAATAGCTGTGCAGCGCATGACCCATTTCATGAGCCAGGGTGAACATATTGTTCAGAGTGTCGGTATGGTTCAGGAGCACGTAGGGATGGGAGTCATAACAGCCCCAGGAGTAGGCACCGCTTCTCTTTCCCTCGTTCTCATAAACATCTATCCAGCTTGAATTGAAGCCTTTTTCCAAATCCCTGATGTAATCCTTCCCAAGAAGCTCAAGGCCTTCCTTTACAATATCCCTTGCTTCTTCATAGGGAATGTCCATTTTCACTTCCTTGACCATAGGCACATAAAGATCATACATATGCAGTTCATCAAGCCCCATCATCTTCTTCCTGAGTCTTACATACCTGTACATCAGCTCCAGGTTGTCATGTATTGCATCTATCAGGTTGTCATATACTGCAACAGGCACATTATCGTCAAAAAGTGATTGTTCCCTGGCAGAAGCATACTTTCTGACTCTTGAGCTGAAGATATTCGCTTTTACATTGGCATTAAGAAGTGCGGCAAGAGTATTCTTCTGCTTGGAATAAGTGCTGTACAATCCATTGAAAGCGTCTTTCCTTACTCTTCTGTCGCTGCTTTCCATCAACTGTATGTATCTGCCTTTTGTAAGCTCCACTTCCTTGCCATTTTCATCCTTTATATGCGGGAATTTAATATCCGCGTTATTCAGCATATTGAAAATTGTGCCCGGAGCTTGAGCCATTTCCCCTGTCATAGCTAAAAGGTGCTCCTCCCCGGCATTTAACACATGCGGTTTAACCCTTCTTATTTCATCCAGGTATCTTCCATAGAAGCTCAAGCCCTCACTTTCTTTCAGATAACCATTGAGCTTCTCATCAGGCATGGCAAGTATGCCCGGAATAATAAAGGCATTGGCACTGTTAACCGTCACTCCCAGAGAATCCACACGGTCAGCAAGTCCCTGATAGAAAGAATTTGTACTGTCCTCATGACTTCTCATATGTGCGTATACATACACCTTCTCAAAAAGCCTTGTCATTTCGGTGCTAAGGTTGAGACATTCAAGCAGCTTTGCAGCACTGTCACCCATAATTTCCTTATAAGGCGATAGCTTATCAGCCATTTCTTTGATTTTCAGAAAATCCTTTTCCCACAGCTCATTGGAAGTATATATGTCCTCAAGCCTCCACTTGTGCTCCTGTGGTATCTCATTTCTCTTGGGAATCCCCGAATCCTTTTGCAACATTATAACCCCTCCGATTTATATGAATTTTCTTACAGAGGAACGCATGCAATGCGTTCCCTACTAGCATCTCGAATCTCGTATCTCGCATCTATATAACACATTTATCCCGCCACTTGCCCTTTTTCACAAAGTACAATATGTTCAGGAACTGCACAATATATGCAAAAATGTATGTTAACCACACCCATTCAACACTCAAATGCAGCAGCTGCACAAACACATACAGCAGTGGAATCTGCACAACCCAGACCGAAATCAGTGCTCCAAGCATGGATGGTGTATTGTCTCCCGCACCGAATAGTATGGACGCCAGTGATGCGGCCGGTCCCAAAAACAGTGCCGCAACAGCGAAATATCTCAAAAATGTTATTCCAATTCTTATTATTTCTTCACTGTCTGTAAAAATATTCATGATATGTTCCGGAACAATTACCAATATCAAGCCTGCCGCGAGCATAAACCCAAAAGCGAGCTTGGCTGTAAGATAACCTGCTTTTTCTGCCCTTTCACAATCTGAGGAACCCAGACTCTGGCCTACAATGACACTGGTGCCCATCTCCAAACCAAAAATAGGCATTGCAACAAGCCCGACTATCCTTATACATATGCCGAAGGCAGCCACAACAAGCACTCCGTAGGAGGCTATGAATCTCATTATCAGGAAGTTTCCCATATTCCTGAGAAGACCCTCCAAGCCTGTCGGCAAGCCTATTGTCAAAAGCTTCACGTCTATAGATTTTACAAAGTATATTCCCCTTTTAAAGCCTATTTTTACGAAGGTCATTCCTGACATAAGTATGTATAGCCCGACAGCAAAGGCCAATGTCTGAGATATTACAGTAGCATATGCAGCACCCATGATTCCCAGTCCCATTCCCCTGATCCCGATAAAGGGTACAACCTCAAATATCATGATAGGATCAAGAATCATGTTCAATACTCCTGACAAAGCCATAATATAGAGTGGCTTTCTTGCATCTCCTATACATCTTAATGCGGTATTAACTGTATAGGAAGAGAATGCCAGAGGAAGTGTGATAAGCCTTATCCTTCCGTATGCAGTCGAAAGCTCTAATACTTCCTTATTACCAGCCAGTGGGCTTAAAATATACCGGATAATAAAGCTCATTACAATACCTACTATAAGTGCAAGCATAAATTTAAAGATTATAGTCTGCTCTATGGCTTCTACAGTCTTATCCTTGTTTCCCGAGCCGTAGATTCTTGATATTATTGATACAGAACTGGTCCCCACTATATCATTCACTATATTGAGTATCCACCATATAGTAGCAAATATTGTCACTGCGGCAACTGAATTAATTGATATTTTCGCTACCCATGCCATATCCACTATTTCATAAAGTGTTTCAAATATCATACCCAGCATTGTGGGTATAGAAAGTGTAAGTATACTCTTTAACAGGCCTTTCTGCTCTATTGTCTGCGTCATAATATTCCTCCAATGCTTTACTCTGGTAAAGCCTACATAAAAAATCCAATAAGGGAAGCTACATTTCCTATTTTAACTCTTATTAACAATATTTTCTACATCTAATTTTATACCGGTCAAAACACTCCCCACCCCAAAGGAATACCCCGTATAATCACTTATGTTACAAATTATATACAACACCACCGTCATTTTATGATAAAATATTTATAACCGCATTTTTACAGAAATCATATAGGCAGGTGATTATTTTGAAGGTGCTCATAGTTGATGACGAACCGGCAATTGTTGATTTGATAAAGATTAATCTTGAAATGGAAGGCTTCGATACCTGTGTTTGCTATACAGGGCAGCAGGCACTTGCAGCTGCGCCAATATTCGTACCCGACCTGATTCTTCTGGATATCATGCTTCCCGACATCAACGGCTTTGAAGTATGCAAGAATCTTCAAAAGCTCAACACGCCCATAATAATGCTCACTGCAAAGAATGACATCAAAGACAAGCTGTATGGTCTCGAGCTGGGTGCCGACGATTATATAACCAAACCCTTCGACAGCCGGGAATTGACCGCAAGAATAAAAACAGTCCTCAAAAGAATTGATAAATCAGGCACCAAGGAGGATACCAGTATACAATTAGGTCCTATTCTGATAAACACCTTGGAAAGACAAGTCTATCTTGACGGTGAGGAAATGTTGCTGACTCCCAAGGAGTATGACCTTCTGATGATTTTATGCGAAAATCAGAGAAAGGTTTTTTCCAGGGAGAACCTCCTTGAAATGGTATGGAAGTTCGAGTATATAGGAGACAGCCGGACTGTTGACATGCATGTGCAGAGGCTTCGAAAGAAGCTTGGCAAATACAGCTTCTTTATAAAAACAGTGTTTGGAATAGGCTATAAATTTGAGGTACAAGTATGAAGCTGAAGCATAAGATTATTGCACTTAATATGGGTGCTCTTTTTTTCATACTCATAATATTGGGAACAATAATTACTGAAATAACCGATAACTACAACCTGCGCACCACCCTTCGATATCTTGAAAACCAAGGCAATTACTCAGCCATATACATTGAGCAGTACGCACTGAGCAAGGCTCCAAATGATTTTGAGATTCCCTCTGTCATGAATACAAGTGCCAACTATCTCGTAGCAGTGCTTCAGGAGCTGGTTAAGTGCAGGGTACAGATATACTATGGGGATGAAATGCTTGGAGACTCTGAAGAGCTGACAAACTCCAAGGCTGCCATAAGACCTGAAATCCAGGAGACCTTTAAGAAAAACAAAGCATATTTCATTTCGACTGGAAAGAGCAGAGTATTCTATTATGCTGTGCCTGTAAACATAAGTAATAGATATACCTATTCCCTGGCCTTTATATATAACCTTACGGAAGCTGATAACATGAAAAGCAATACAATAAGGATGTTTGGCTTAACGGGCTTGTTTATCTCAATATTTATGATGTTAGGCAGCACTATCATTTCCAATAGAATAACCAACCCGATAAAGATGCTTAATGAAGCGACCAAGCAGTTTTCCGAAGGGAACTTTGAAAGCCGTGCAGCAGCAGGCGGTAAGGATGAGGTCGGTGAACTTTCCTCAACCTTCAATTCAATGGCGGACAGCATAAAGGACATGATAACCAAGCTTAATTACGAAAAAGAAAAGCAGAAGTATTTTTTCGATAATTTCACCCATGAAATCCGAACCCCCCTTACCACCATCCTGGGATATACCGAGCTATTATGGAAAACCAATGATGAAGAAGTAAGGGACAAAAGCCTTTTTTATATTAATTCAGAAGGCAAAAGGATGCTGAAGATGATGGAAAGGCTTCTTGAGCTTTCAAAGCTGAAGAACTACAGCTTTGAGCTGAATAAATCCGATTCAAATCTCAGGAAGCTTATAGAGGATGCATGTGATTCCATGCAGTATAAAATGAAAAGGTATAACATAAGCTGCAGACTCAAGCTGGAGGATATCACCTGGAAAGTAGACCCCGACCTTTTTAAGCAGGTAATTATAAATATTGTTGACAACTCAATAAAGTACAGCAAATCTTCAATTATTGATATAAGCCTGAAGCGACAGAATGGTATACAACTTGAAATCACAGACTACGGCTGTGGAATAGACAAGGAAAATCTTAAGAATGTATTCGAGCCATATTACAAGGTTGACCAGTCCAGAAACAGTCATAATGAGGGTTGGGGCCTGGGTCTGTCCATTGTTAAGGAAATTGTTGATAAACATGATGGAAATATAGAAATCATAAGCACCCCCGAGAAGGGCACCAAAATCATAATAACTCTAAGCTGATCCGAATTTAACCTGTTTGGGAGGAAATCATGAAAAGACTAATTCTGATATTTTCAATTATAATTGCATTGCTGTCGGGATGTACGGTAAAGCAGGGGCAACTAATTGTCATAGAGGATGGAAACAGAGTTGAAGTTCGTCAGGATAAAAGCCCCTATGAGCACCTGAATGTGGAATCCCGCAAATTTCCTATAGATAAGTATATAGAAGCGGTTAATAAGGTTGATGGGATTCTGAAGCCTCTTGCAGTTTCACCTGACTACAGTATGGTCCTGGCATTTCAGACCACGGGAAGCTCTGTTGCAGATGCCTTCAACCGCAGAGTGGTGGTAGGAAATATGGTGCAGGAAGTGAGCCTGTATGTAATCACAACAGAAAACGGTGAAAGTAAAAGTCTCGGCAAATTCCTGTCCTTAAAGGATTTCCGCTTTGATGAAACCGGGAAGTCCCTGGCCTTTATTGACGGGAACAGCAATCTATACATGTATAACAGCATATCAGGACAGCTTCAGAAGCTGGTCTCAGCAGAAAAATGGAACTCCTACAACACCCTGAGCTGGTCAAAGGACTCAAAAAGCCTCATGATAAATTCCCGTATGGAATTTGATATTGCCTCAAGGGAGTTCATATCAATTGCCGTAGAAAGCTATACTCCCTTTATAAAAAGTAAATTCAGTGACAACAGTTATATTGTTCAGATGAAAAACAATGACTACAATGACATGATTGCCTTCTATGATTTCAGCAATAAAAGCTTTACGAGCATTGCCAACGGAATATATATCGACTCAGACAACTCAAATGTAATATATACCAAGGATTACATGAGCGTACTCAATATAGTGAGCTTGAAGACACTGGAAAGCAAATCCATTGAGAATGGACCCATATATTGCTCTTACATCATGAAATCAACGGGTGACATACTGTACACCACCCTGAACAACGATCTTGACAGCCGTTCCAGGTATGTACTGGTTAAGGTTAATCCCGCTACAATGGCAAAGACTACCGTCAAGCTTGGTTCTCCAACCTTTTACATGAGTCCTGCAGAAGATAAGCTATATATCATAAGCGGCTACAGCGAAAACGACATAGAAATCGATGCCCGTGACCTTCGGGTGCACCAGAATGAAAGCGTGAGTGATGATACAGACATGTACGGAATAAAGACTGCACTGCTTAAAATGTTTCAACTGGACTATAAGTTCAATGACACATATGAAAAATATGAAAGTAAAGCCAAGGAAATATATACTAACACTTACGATCCTCTTCCCCAGGAAGCACTTGAAAACAAGCTTGTTGATTTCAAGAGGTATAATATGCCTATACCGACTCACCAACGTGAGGATCATATACCTCCGACAATATATTTTGACCAGTTGAGTGTCACAGCCAATAAAGCTTCTATAAACCTGGCACTCTATTATATAAATTCAATAGAAATGGTAAAGAAGGCCGATAATTGGTATATTACCGGATTCTCAACCCACCCCTCCTCAAAAGAAGTAGCTGATATAACCTCAATTGTAAAAAAACATCTTAACGATATAAAATATAAGAACCGGGACGAAGCTGTAAAGCATTGGATAGCGAAGGAAGACAATGATTTCCGGGCAGCCCAGAGGGAAATCATCGAGGATCTTATAGACACTGCTGATGAACTCATCTTCGAAGTGGGTGAGATTGAGCTTTGGTCCTTAAGTGACCCTCATAGAGCAGAAAGCCCTGACAGATCCACTTATGCAAAAGTGAAAATTGTTATTCATGACGGTAATAACACCATGAAATACAAGCTTGTGCTCTCCAGACAGTATAAACAGCAGTTCGAGATAGAAAGCTGGAATACAGATCCTCTAAGCATATCTCAATTGTTCTGAACACTGGTTACGGGGTTTCGAGGTTACGGGGAGCTGGTTACGTGTTTCGAGTTGCGCGTTTTAGTCAGGCTATGGAATATTTCAGAGAGGTGCTAGACATTTTGTCTGCACCTTTTTTCATTTAAGTAAATTTGTTTTACTTGGGTATGCTATACCCGAGGTGAAGAAAATGTATCGTGATAGTGATGGCAAAAAAACCAGTGCTGCTATTGTTCCAATTCAGAATATGGTTAACGGCGGTGGCGTCATATTCTTCGGAGAAGACTCGGGATTCATCGATGATCCGGATTATAACGAAGAACTTCGAAATGAAAAAATAAAGAAGCTATCCAGGTAGTATTTCTGACCTCAGTATCCTGTGACAAGGGGTATCTTCCCTTGTCACAGGAAAATACCCCTCTCTCTTAATCATTTAGCATTAATCCAAAGTCTTCTTGAATTTTTTCATCGTTACGATTATGATCACTGCAATTTGAAGCATGAGTATAGATGTCACCCCTGCAAGATAGTTCAGCCCTACCCCTTTTACTATTATTCCTCTTAATATTTCTAAAAAGTACGTTATCGGAAAGGTGCAGCTTATAGCATAGATAAGCTTGGGCATGGCTTCCCTGGGAAACATAAAGCCGGAAAGCAGCACGCTGGGCAGTATGAAAAGCATGGCAGCCTGCATCGCTTGCAGTTGTGTCTTAGCCACAGCTGAAATCAGCATTCCCATGGCAAGTGCCCCTATGAGGAATATGGAGCCCAGCAGAATAAGCAGTAGTATACTTCCCTTTATAGCTACCCCAAAGAGTAAATAGCTCAGCAATAAAATTATTATAAAGTCGTAAAATCCAATCAATACGTATGGTATCAGCTTGCCTACAATCAATTCCAGAGAAGTTACCGGAGTCATAATAAGCTGTTCTATCGTTCCCCTTTCCCTTTCCCTTACCATGGCAAAGGCGGTCAGAATAATGGTAATATTCTGCAGTATCAGCCCTACTACTCCCGGCACATTGAACTTGCTGCTCTCTAAAGTGGGATTATACATTACCAACGGCTTTGCATTTACAGCCGGGGCAGAACCAACCGGCAGCAAAGCTTTCTTTGCGCTAAGCTCTTTAAGCTTGATTGAGTGATTATTTGCAAGTATTACTGAGTAAGACATTGCAGTTCTTGCTATAGTCGGGTCTGAACCATCCACCAGTATCTGAATTTCTGCAGCCCGGTTTCTTTTTATGTCTCTGGCATAATCTGTGGGAATCACAAGCCCTACCTTGACTATGCCCTTATCAATATATTCCTCCACCTTAGCTGTTGATTCTACCATTTCAAAGGTCTTGAAGTAGTATGAGTTGTTGAACTTTTCTATCAGCTCCCTGCTCTCGGGCGTCCTGCTCTCATCACAAACCACCAGGTCTACATGGTTTACATCTGTATTTACTGCATAGCCGAATACCAGAAGCATCATGATTGGTGCTACAAGCGCCATTATCAGGCTTGCCCTGTCCCTCTTTATATGTATGAATTCTTTTTTCGTTATTGTCAAAAGTCTTTTTAGCTTCATTCCCGCACCCCATCTTCCTGCCTCTTGCTTTTGAGGTCACTGAATGAAGCTACCACTTCCTTATTAGTTAGCTTTTTCACATAATATATGAAAATGTCCTCCAGATTCTGGGTATTATGCTTGTGGTACAGCTCCTGCGGAGTGTCAATAGTAATAAGATCACCATTATATATGAACCCGATCATATCGCATATCGAAGCCTCATCCATGTAGTGGGTCGTCACAAGCACTGTTATTCCACCCCTGACCAGCTGTGTTATAGAGTTCCAGAATTCTCTCCTGGAAACAGGATCCACACCGGCTGTTGGCTCATCAAGAATAAGAAGACTGGGATTGTGTATAAGAGAGCAGCCCAAGGCCAGCCTCTGCTTCCAGCCCCCGGAGAGCGTTCCGGCCAGGCTCTTTTCCTTGCCTTTCAGATTAGCCATTTCTATAAGCTGCTTCTTTCGTTCCTGGAGCTGTTCTTTTGACATCATATATATATTCCCATAGAAATCCAGGTTTTCCTCCACCGTCAAGTCTTCATACAAGCTGAATTTCTGCGACATATAGCCTATGTTCTGCTTTATTCTTTCTGTATCCTTGACAAGATCATAACCGAGCACCTTCCCCTCCCCGGAGGTGGGACGAAGCACTCCGCATATCATCCTTATAGTGGTTGATTTGCCTGAGCCGTTAGGCCCCAGGAAACCAAATATTTTCCCCTTGGGAATATCAAAGGATATGCTGTTTACAGCGGTGAAGCTGCCGAATTTCTTCGTAAGGTCTTTTATCGAGATTGCGTATTCCATATCCTTCACCCGCTACTTTACATTGACATCCAGCAGCATACCGGGCTTTACGCTGTCCAGATTGTCCAATATTTTTACCTTTACTGCAAATACCAGCTTCATTCTGTCTTCCTTTGTTACTATGTTAATGGGTGTAAACTCGGCTTCAGGTGAAATGTACACTATCTGTCCTTTTATTTCCTTTTCCTTGAGGTAATCGCATTTGATGCTTACCGTCTTACCTAACTTAAGGCTGGGCAGTGCCTTTTCCGGCACATATATCTTCACCCACAGATCAGATTGATCAACTATTGTCATCAAAGGGCTTCCAACACCTACATACTCACCCTCACTAAAGTTCACCGTCTCAATGATTCCACCCTTCATTGCCAGTACATTACTTTTATCCAATGTAAGCTTCGTCAGCTCCAGGCCTTTTTCAGCCTGGACCACACTGTACCTGGAAGCAGCAAGGCTTCTCTCCGTCGCGCCGGCTATCAGGAGTCTCAGCTTTTCCTCAGCGGCAGCCAGCTGGTACCTTGTACTTTCAACCTGTGCCTTTGAAGCCGAGAGCTGTGCTTTGGCAAGTTCTACCGAATGTCTGGCATTCTCCACTGAATACATCGCTGTATTAAGCGCATATTCTGCATTCTCAAGATCTTGCTGAGTTGCAGCACCATTGTCGAAAAGAACCTTAATGTCGTCATACTGATCCTTCTTCAGATCATAAGTCTCCTGTGCGGATTTCAGACCTTGTTCCCCTTGACCCACCATTGCTTCCGACTGCTTTATTCCGGCTTCTGCCTGGCTTAATACAGCTTCTCCCTGCTGCACCACAGCCTTCTGAATATTTATTTCCTCTTCCCTGTTGCCTTCCTCTGTTCTTGCAAGTTCATTTTCCGCACTTCCTACAGATAACTCGGATTGCTCCGCCTTTATCCTATTTTCCGGTGTATCTATTATTGCCAGCAGACTGCCTTCTTCTACCAGCTGGCCTTCCTGAACCTTCAGCTCTTTTACTCTTCCTCCGACTTCAGCACTGACATCTATCTGCTCCGCTTCAGCAGTACCATAGAAAATAAAGCTGTCCTGTGCTTTAGAGTTAAATGAGCTCACATATGTAAAACCTATGTATCCGATGGCAGCTATTAATACAACAGCTGCAGGAATAACAAGCTTTTTCTTTATTGCCATGCTTTACCCTTCTTTCCTGGTGCATATTCCATTCATAAAAATATCAAGTACCTTATCCAGTTCCTTATCCAGTTCAATAGGTTTTTTCAGTATATTACCTTCCAGAACTATCATGTTCATCATCCCCATCAGGCTTCTTCCGGCTGTATGTGGATCCACCTCCCTGAATACCCCCCTGGAAATTCCCAGGATGAAAAAGCCTTCCAGCATCTTGATTACACTTGGGATAAACTGCCCTGTATATTCATCCAGCATATCCTCGTGATACGGCAGCTCATTAATCAGTATCTTAAAGGCATCAACATTTTTATTTACCTTTTCTATTCTGGCTTTCACAAATTCCTTTATCTCCTGCTTAGGATCCGTCATATACATCAATTTCTGAAACTCTTCTTCAGATCCGATCATTATATCCGGAACAAGAACCTTCGTTATCCTATCCAGCACAGCCCGCAGTATCGCCTTCTTAGTGCTGTAGTATTTAAATACCGCACCCTCGGACACACCTGCATCCCGGGCTATATCCGCAGTTTTTGTACCGTGATAGCCTTTCCTGGCAAAATGCCTGGTTGCCGTATCCAGGATTTTGTCCTGTGTTTCACTGCTGTTTCCCATGAGCGTTGTCTACCTCCTTATAAGTAAGTGAGAACTCACTTTTTTATTATAGTAAAAATATCCTCCCCAGTCAAGGGGAGGATACTTAAAAAATCATCCGATAGATTTACCAGGGAATCTTGTTATCGTCGTCTCCTCTGAGAATAGGTATAAGCTTTGATTTGAGAGGCTCAGGTACATTCTTTACCTTATGCCCGTCTACCTTTAATATAAGTGAGGTCCCAACCTTCAACTTCTCCGCCAGCTCCTTGGCAGTATAGCCGCGATCCATCCGCAGCTGCTTTACGGTTTTATTATTAAATCCAAAATTGAAAAACATGATATCACCTGCAATTATATAAATATTTAGTAATTATACAAATTATATCATTATTTACATTTAAGCTCTACATTTAATATCCTCATATCCTGCCCGACCTACAGCAGGTTGAATCAATCATATCGGGCCTCCTATATGTCTGTTCTGACAATCTTAAGTACAGCCACACCGCTGGCATCGCCTTCCCCAGTAATCAAATTTTTCGGTGAATGGATGTTGAACATGAAACCGTTATCGCCATACTTCGCACCGGCATTACCTGTTTCAATACCTGTGGCAAACTCTTCTTGCATGGCAATATGACCAACTTTGCCAATCACAAGTGCTGTTCTACCCGTCCCTGAAAGATCCATCTGCTTTTCCAGACGGCACTCAAGACTCAGAAATGCCTCCCCGATACGTGGACAGGAGAGAGTCTTTGCCGGCTCCACCGTAAACCCGGCAACCTCAAATTCGTTCGTCTCCTCTTCATTGTTTTTAATAGTGGACATACAAGCATCATAGTAGTCTTTACCTATGAAGCTAACAACAAACTCACCCGTGCGCATAATATTCTTATAGGTGTGAGTATGCTGGTATAACCCTCCTATGACAGCGAAGAAGCCGTCACCGTCCCCTGTGAAGCTGCTCCAAGCGTTGAAGTTGATATTTGGATTGCCGTTTTCTTTCATCGTGGTAATGGCGTACAATATACTGGGGATCCCGCAGGCATACTCAAAGTGGGAGAATACCTCATATTGCCCATTCCAATAGGTTTTAAAGTTCTTCGGCTTCTCTGCCCCAATTTCGATTTTCATTTCAACACCGCCCCCTCCAAAAATAATACAAAATTCCATAGATTAGAAATAGTAGCTCATAATACCTTTACTACCTAAACTTATATATACTTTTAATTATAATATTTCCATTACTGTATATCAATGTAATTGTCTGAATGTTGTAAAATCAAATCAAAATCTGAAATACAAAATCTATTTGACCGGTTGATTTTTCAGCAGACCAATAATATGGTGATATCTTACGACTTGATTTTAGCTGCTGAAGCACATATTGCTCGGTTAAAGCTCCTTTGAACTCCTCAAATATTCTCTTGCCCGCGCCCCTTGCCTTATCAGACCATATATGAATTTTCTGCTTTCCTTTGCCAATTGTGATGGAATAGACGTCCAAAGCATTCTAATACGGGGCACGGTTTCATTTGGAGCATGCTTTGAAAAGTCTTGTTCATAAGCCATCAGAATCCCCTTTTGGATACCCCGTACCATAGCATAATCAGAAGAAGCCACATAATTTGCCACAACTTCAGGCATCCCTCCGATATAATAATACTGCTTCAGCAGGTCGATATATTTGCCTTTAAAGGTTGTACTCATCTCAAAATCATGGGTATGTAAAAGCTTCACAAGACTTTATTACAGAACATAGTCATAACTCCGTAAAGTCTACCTTGCCTGCTAAAATGAGATGCCCGACGGGTTGTTGCACAAGAAATGCAAACATAATATTTTAATCGGATACATTTTTATGGTACAATAAGGAAATGATGGCAGACATTATCTACATCGGGGCTGTGCCTATGAATAGGAAGAGGTTTATTTATGATAGAACTAAAAAACATCAACAAAACCTTCAAGATTTCCAAACGAAACGCAGGCTTTACGGAAGCGCTGAAGACTCTTTTCAAAAAAGAATATACCTATGTTCACGCACTGAAGGATGTGTCTTTTTCTATTGGCACTGGTGAAATGGTTGGGTATATCGGTCCCAATGGAGCCGGAAAGAGCAGCACTATCAAAATCATGAGCGGCATTTTAAATCCGGACAGTGGTGAATGCGTTATAGATGGATTAACTCCCTGGAAAAATCGCCGGGAGCATGTTAAGCATATTGGAGTTGTGTTCGGACAGCGTTCCCAGTTATGGTGGGATGTTCCTGTTATCGATTCATTTGAACTTATCCGGGATATTTATAAAATTGACAGTATCACCTACAGGAGAAATTATGATGAACTTGTTTCTATTCTTGAACTTGATGAAATTGTAAGGACTCCTGCAAGGCAACTCAGTTTAGGGCAAAGAATGCGCTGTGAAATTGCCGCATCACTGCTGCACAGTCCGGCAATACTCTTTCTCGACGAACCAACGATAGGACTTGATGCAGTATCGAAAATTGCAGTGCGTGAATTTATAAAGAAAATAAACCACGAGCATAAAACAACAGTTATACTGACTACACACGATATGCAGGATATTGAAGCATTAACCGGGAGAATCCTGCTCATCGGAAAAGGACAGATTTTGCTGGACGGCTCCTTATCAGAGTTAAAAAAACGTAACTCATCATACAAGACAATAACACTTGAATTCAGCGCAGGTAATTTCAAAGAGATTCCGGGTATTATCATGAATAACAAAATTGACGGCCATGGGGTATTCCAGGTGGATACCGGCGTGCTCTCCATATCCAATGCCATTTCAGAGCTTTCAAAGTCCGCTGATATAACCGATATATCAGTAGCAGGGGCAACTGTGGAAGAAATGGTTGTTTCGCTTTATGAGGAATTTAAAATATGAAAAAGTACCTTTCTTTTTTTAGAATACGGTTAATTAACGGACTGCAATATCGTACTGCCGCTTATGCCGGAATTGCAACGCAGTTCGCATGGGGATTCATGGAGATACTCATGTTCAATGCATTTTATAATGCAGATGCAGCCGCTTTTCCGATGGAGTTTTCACAGCTAACCTCTTACATATGGTTACAGCAAGCTTTTCTTGCCCTGTTCATGACATGGT
>LOES01000222.1 GCA_001515955.1 Clostridia bacterium BRH_c25
CTGAATTAAGAATGTAAAATGTTTTTCGCGAAATATATAATAGGAGGGATTTACTTGTTCACGGACAAATTAATTGAAAAGGTTATAAAATGCCGGAATCACACAATTGTAGGTCTGGACCCAAGACTTGATTATATCCCGGAGCATATTTTAAATGAGTTTTGCGGAGGGGGGACGCAAAAAAGCAGTGCCAAGCAGATTGCTGAAGCATTTTTCAACTTTAACAAAGAGATAATAGACAATGTATATGATATGATACCCGCCGTAAAGCCCCAGATAGCATTTTATGAGCAATATGGTACAGCGGGGTTTGAATGCTACATGAAAACCTGTGAATATGCAAAGTCAAAAGGCCTGCTTGTAGTAGGTGATGTTAAAAGGAGCGATATAGGTTCCACAGCAGAAGCTTACTCGGATTTTTATCTTGGCAATAATGAATGGTCGGTGGAAACCGATTGTATAACTATAAACCCATACTTTGGCACAGACTCGATAATGCCTTTTATTAAAAACTGCGGGAAGAATGGAAAAGGACTTTATGTACTTGTGAAAACTTCAAATAAATCTTCAGTGGATATACAGGACCTGGAAGCCGGAGGAAAGAAGGTTTATGAGCATGTGGCAGAGCTGGTAGTAAAGCTGGGGGAAGGGTTGATAGGAAAATACGGCTACAGCTCAATCGGAGCAGTTGTTGGAGCGACTTTCAAAAGTGATGGAAAAAAGCTCAGAGAGCTTATGAAAAAGGTCTATTTCCTTGTGCCCGGCTATGGAGCACAGGGGGGAACGGCAGAGGATGCGGCAGTGTGCTTCAATGAGGATGGACTTGGAGCCCTTGTCAATTCTTCAAGAGGCATAATTGCAGCATACAAGAATGCAGAGTATGGTAAAAGGTTCAAGGAAAAGGAATTCGGATTGGCAGCCAGGGAAGCGGCAATAGCTATGAGGGATGATATAAATGATTCCCTTGTGAAAACAGGGAAAATTGCATGGTAGGAGTAGAAAAGAATATGCGGTATATTGGGAAAATTGTAGAGAACAGAAAACTGTGCCGGGATATTTTTGAAATGGTTATTGAGTGTCCGGAAATAGCCCAGGAGGCCAAGCCGGGACAATTCCTGCATATAAGGGTGAAAGCCGGTATTGACCCGCTTTTGAGAAGGCCTATAAGTATAAGCAGGATTTACAGGGATTTGGGACATATATCTGTTGTTTACCAGATTATTGGAAAAGGAACAAAGGAAATGACTTTATTAAGAAAGGGTGAAGATATAGACGTAATGGGCCCTTTAGGAAACGGTTTTACTTTGTTCCCCGGCAAGAAGTGCGCTGTAATAGGCGGAGGAATGGGTGTGGCTCCTTTATTGGAGTTGGCCTCCAAGCTTTCAGACTGCGATGCATATATTGGCTTCAGGTGCAGTACTTTTAAGCTTGATGAATACAAATCCCTCTGCAAGGAACTGTTTATAGCCACAGAGGACGGAAGTACGGGAAGCAGGGGCTATGTGACAGATATTATAAAGGACATAGGTGAATATGACATAGTATATACCTGTGGACCAAAGCTAATGATGCAAAAGGTCAAGGAGCTTTGTGAGAGAAGCTCGGTACAATGCTTTGTATCCATAGAGGAAAGGATGGGCTGCGGTATAGGAGCATGCCTGGTTTGCGCCTGCAGGATTAAAGAAGGGGATGCATGGCACTACAAGAAGGCATGTACTGACGGACCGGTATTTGAGGCTGGGGAGGTGGATCTCTATGACTGATATAAAGGTGGATTTGGCAGGCATCAAGCTCAAGAACCCGGTGATCACTGCCTCTGGAACCTTCGGATTCGGCAGGGAATATGCCAAATTTTATGATTTGAGCAAGCTTGGAGGAATTGTTGTAAAAGGGCTTACCTTAGAGCCCAGAGAGGGAAACAAACCTCCTAGAATAGCAGAGACTTCCGCCGGTATACTTAACAGTGTCGGGTTACAGAATCCGGGGGTGAAATATTTTCTTGATAAGGAGCTGCCGTTTCTGCGTCAGTATGATACAGCAGTTATTGCAAATATTGCAGGGAATACAGTTGAAGAGTACTGTAAAATGACCGAGAGCCTTGGCAGCCGTGTGGATGGGATAGAGCTGAACATATCCTGTCCTAATGTGAAGGAAGGCGGGGTAGCCTTTGGAATCAAGTGTGAATCAGTGTATAATATAACCAGAAGCGTAAAGGAATACTGCAAGGTACCTCTTATAGTAAAGCTGTCTCCCAATGTAACCGACATAAGGGAAATTGCACTGGCAGCCCAGGAGGCGGGGGCAGATGCTTTATCCCTGATAAATACGCTGTTGGGAATGGCAATAGATATAAAAACAAGAAAGCCTGTACTTGCAAATACGGTAGGAGGGCTTTCCGGTCCTGCTGTCAAGCCGGTGGCCTTAAGAATGGTGTGGCAGGTGGCACAGGCTGTGAACATCCCTGTAATAGGAATGGGCGGCATAAGTAATTGGGAGGACGCAGTGGAGTTCATTCTGGCCGGTGCCGATGCAGTGTCTATAGGAACAGCAAACTTTCTAAACCCCTATGCACCCTTGGAGGTGGCAGAGGGAATAAAGGAATATCTCATAAAAAACAAATTTGACAATATACATGAACTAAAAGGTAATATAAAATACTAGTCACTAGTCTCGGGTCTCTAGTCTCGAGATCCAAGCAAAGGCTTCGAAGCCTTGCTAGAATTCAAGCGACTAGTGACTAGTGACTAATGACTAGAGACTAATAAAAATATGGAGGAGATAACAAATGCTTAATAAAAAAATGATGAATGAAATTCTGGAAAAGACAGGGGTACTGCAGACAGGACATTTTCTTCTCACTTCAGGGAAGCACAGCAACAAATATATGCAGTGTGCAAAGATATTCCAGCATCCGGATATAAGCGCAGAAATTTCAAAAGCACTGGCTGAAAAATATGACGGCTATGACATAGATATAGTAATAGGGCCTGCGGTGGGCGGCATAATACTGGCTTACGAAGTGGCAAGACAGCTGGAGGTAAGGGCACTTTTTGCAGAGAGGGAAAACGGGGCTATGACATTGAGACGAGGCTTTGAGATAAAACCTGGTTCGAGAGTGCTGGTGGTGGAGGATGTAATCACTACAGGGGGCTCTGTAAAGGAAGTAATCGATGTGGTGCGCAGAGTAGGGGGAGAAGTAGTAGGTGTTGCCAGCGTAGTAGATAGAAGCGGCGGCAGGGCTTTGTTTGATGTACCCTTTAAAAGTGCGATGAAATTTGAGATAGACACCTTCGACCCTGAGGAATGCCCTATGTGTAAATCCGGATCTGTGGCAGTAAAACCCGGAAGCAGAAATTTATAATAAAGGATAATCTCATAGTATATGAAAAAATGTTCATATACTATTCATAAAATGTTCATAAATATTTATTTAACAATAATTCCATAGACCCATTGAAAAAACAAAGGAAGTATGGGGATAAAAGTAAAGCAATTACAAAAATATGGTAATGGATTATTAAAAATTGAATAATGATTATTGAATTTTTTGAAAAATCAAGGTAATATAAATATAACACAAAAAAAGGAGGTATATTTAATGACTGAAAAAAGAGAAAACTGGGGGTCTAGGTTTGGCTTTATTATGGCTGCAGCTGGTTCAGCAGTCGGACTCGGTAATATCTGGAGATTCCCTTATCTGACCGGTGCAAACGGTGGAGGCGCATTTATTGTTATTTATTTGGTTTGTGTTTTACTTATCGGACTTTCCATTATGACCGCCGAACTTGCAGTTGGTAGAAGAAGTGGACTCGCAGCAGTCGGTGCTTACAAAAGCCATAGCGACAAATGGACCTTTGCCGGAGCATTGGGAGTTCTCAGCGGATTCTTTATAATGGGCTTCTATCCCGTAGTTGGCGGATGGTCGCTTGCTTATCTGGCCAAATCCTTTACCGGGCTGCTGGCTGCTCCTGAAGCATTAGGAGATGTCTTTGGAGGTTTTATAACATCACCTGTTGCCCCATTGGCATGGATGCTTGTTTTCTTGGCAGTAAATGTATTAATAGTTGCAAAAGGTGTTGCCGGCGGTATTGAAAAGGCAGGCAAAGTGCTGATGCCTACGTTGTTTGCGCTTCTTGTATTTATAATTATTAGAAGTGTCAGTCTTCCAGGTTCAGGCGCAGGGCTTTCATTCCTGTTTAAGCCTGACTGGTCAATGGTAACCGGGCAAACCTTCCTGGCTGCGTTAGGGCAGGCATTCTTCTCACTCAGCCTTGGTATGGGCTGCATGATTACTTACGGTAGTTACCTCAAAAAGGAAGAAAAACTTCCGAACAACGCTTTAATAGTAACCTTAATGGATACTGGTGTTGCTATAATGGCCGGTATTGCAATATTCCCTGCATTGTTTGCATTTGGAATGGAACCGGCACAAGGCCCAGGTCTTGTTTTCGTAGTTGTACCAAGTATATTTGCGCAAATGGGCGGAATCGGAGTGTTATTCTCCGCCATATTCTTCATAGCTTTGTTCGTTGCAGCTCTTACCTCTTCAGTATCCTTGCTGGAAGTTGTTGTTGCATACTTGATTGACCAGAAGAAAATGGCAAGAAAATCTGCTGTTTATGCTTCTTCTGCAATCATGGCGGTACTGTGCATACTATCTTCACTGTCCATGGGTACTCTGTCAGGTGTTAAATTATTTGGAGTTGGATTCTTTGACTTCTTTGATATTCTCACTGACAAGATATTCCTGGCAATCGGCGGAATGCTGCTTGCAATCTTTGTCGGATGGGTTATGAAGAAGGAAGACCTTAAAGATGAGCTTACAAATGGTGGAACAGTAGCATTTGGATTGTTTGATGTTTGGTATAGCTTGATAAAGTATGTAATACCTGTTGCAATTGCAATTGTTGCATTTGTAGGTATTACATCAATAGCTCAAAAAAGCTTGATGATATTTGGACTCTTGGTTATCGCAGTACTTGCAATATTTTCCAAGAAACTATAATACAGTAGAACTATACAAAAGAGGGAGTAACGAAACTCGAAGTTTCGCTACTCCCTTTTATCTTTTCATGTTGTTTATCTTCCCTTCATCGGGTGTCATATACAAGGTATAGAAGTTATCATATATTACCATTCCCGGCTTGGCACCACCCGGCTTTTTCACATTCTTTCTTCTTGTGTAGTCCACAGGCACCTTGGAGGACATCCTGCCCTTGCTGTAAAATGCAGCCAGGTTTGCAGCTTCTTCAAGGGTAGCATCATCCACATCCTTACCTTCAGTTTTTATTATCACATGGGAGCCGGGTATATCCTTTGTATGAAGCCAGACATCCTGGTTGACTGCAAATTTGAGGGTAAGGTAGTCATTCTGAACATTGTTTTTTCCCACGTATATCTCGAAGCCTGATGAAGACATGAAGCGCATAGGCTCGGATGCCTTGACCTTCTTGTTCTTCGCAGCTTTTTTTGCTTTTATATAGCCTTGTTCAGCCAGCTCATTTCTTATTTCTTCGATTTCCAGCTCTTCAGTGCATTTATCAAGGTTATCAAGCTGTGTTTCAAGGTACATTATTTCCTGCTTGTTCTCTTCAATCTGAACTTTTATCTTGTTTACGGCATTCTTGGATTTGTTGTAATGCTTATAATATCTCTGGGCATTCGCTGAGGGGGAAAGACGGGAATCCATGGAAATTTCCACAAATTCACCCTCAGGGGAGTAGTAGTTCTGGAGCCTTGTTTTTTCCTGACCCTTATGCAGATCATATATATTGGACATTATAAGATCACCATATATCTTATACTTCTCTGAATCTGCGGCTTCCTGAAGCTCGCCGCCCAATACCTCAAGCTTCTTATAGCAGCGGTCCAGCCTGTTGGAAATAATTTTGTGTATGTCACCGGACTTCTGTTTTATCCTGTCCTTTTGATCCTTTTGATGATAAAACCTTTCAACTGTCTCACTCATACCGGGAAAGTCCTGCTTATCATAGCTCTTGTAA
Organism: Clostridia bacterium BRH_c25; assembly: GCA_001515955.1. Next base: position 6,003 of record LOES01000222.1, read on the forward strand.
ATATCAAGGGCAAAGCAGGAAAAGTCGGAAGCCTTGCCATCCTTGTACACTATGTTGGGTTTGAAGGAAGCGTTAATTACAGCTTCCTGAAAGCTTGAAAATGCAGTGTAGAGCTTAAGTATAAGCTCGTCGCTGCATTGCTTCATATCTGAATCGCTATCTACTTCGGCTTTTAAACAGATATCCCGCGCGACGGCAGGACTGATACCATTATAGGCACTCACCAGATATTTATCAGCTTTTATACTGCCGGGAATCTTCGCTATCCTGTCAATGAAGCTCTCCTTTGAGGCAATCAGGGGGTCAGTCTTTTCACCGGAAGGGGGATATTCATATTCCATGCCGGGAAGTATCTCTCTTACACTGCTTATTTCAAAGCTGACTCTCTTTATGCTGTCGATGATCTTCCCTGTCGGCTTATTGATAAAAATGATATTGCTGTGTCTGCCCATAATTTCTGCCACAAGGGTTTTGTGGGTACTGTAGCCCAACTCATCTGTAGAATCTATGTCTATTTCGATTATTCTTTCAAACTCAGGCTGCCTGACAGATATTATACGTCCGCCTAAAAGATGCTTTCTCAGAAGCATGCAAAAGGAAGGGGGAACGCTTGGATTAGATTTGTTCTCCTCTGTCAGATGCACTCTGGGATACATGGAGCTGGCACTTAACAACAGCCTGTAAGTGTCTCTGAAGCTCCTTATATATATCAACAGCTCATCCTTTTCCGGCTGATACACTTTTTCGATTTTCCCATTTACCAGCTTTTTATTCAATTCATGAACTATTGAATTAACTACTGAACCGTCAAAAGGCATATATTACACCTCCTATTTCATGTTATAGCACGTATATATAAGACTGCGTCTTGCATAAGACATGAGTTTTTAGTCGCTAGTCGCTAGTCGCTAGTCTCTGGTCGCTAGATTTTGGGTAGGGCTTCGAAGGTTGCTATGCAAGTTAATAGAACCTATTTTATTATATCACTATATGAGATTCTTTACTACAAAGGGCAGATTTAGCCGCAAGTTAACTTTCGGACACCGATAATTCGTGAATTATTCAGTAAATTGGAGATATATCAAGCAAATCAAAAAGAATCAAAATATTTTGCCTGGTATATGTTTAATAATACATTTATATGTTATAATACAATATAAATCGCAGAAGGTGTATAAAGGGGAAGGGTTTGCAATAGCAAATCTCCTTATGGGAGTGCCCCCATACAGCGATATTTTCTCGTTAAATAGAAGATGAAGAGTTGCAATATCATGAAGGGAATTTTAGTAAAGTGAATATTATCAAATAACGGAAGGATGATGGATTTGATTAAAAGCATGACGGGCTTTGGAAGAGGAGAATTCAGTCAGGGCACTAGTACTTTTTCCGTTGATGTAAGGTCTGTCAATCACAGATACGGCGATATATCGGTCAGAATACCAAGAGCAATGTCTGTATTGGAAGAGAAGGTCCGGGAATTTGTGGGTGAAAGGATAAGCAGAGGCAAGGTCGATGTGTACATAAACTACAGCACCTTTGGACAGAGCTCACAAGTGAAGCTGGATACCAACCTTGCAAAGGCTTATGTAGATTCTCTCAACACCCTCAAAGAGATGTTCACAATCAGAGATGATATCAGTTTGTCTCTGCTTACAAGGTTTCCGGATATTATGACTCTCGAAACTGTTGAGCAGGACATGGAGGAATTGTGGCTCATACTTCAGAAAGCATTGGACATGGCTTTTAAAGCACTAGTCGAGATGAGGCAGCGGGAAGGGGAAAGGCTTAAGAACGACCTTCTTGAAAAGCTTGTAAATGTAAAGGGTTTTGTAGAAAACATCAAGGGAAAATCTTACAGTATAGTTGATGAATATAGAAACAAGTTATATGATAGAATAAAAGAACTTACGAAGGATATACCTATTGATGAAAACAGACTCATTACAGAAGTAGCGATATTTGCCGATAAATCAAGTATAGATGAAGAAATAGTAAGGCTTGAGAGTCATATGGACGAACTGAGGAAAGCGCTTAATTTCAATGGGTCTGTAGGCAAAAAGCTGGACTTCATAATACAGGAGATGAACAGGGAAGTAAATACCATAGGTTCAAAGATTACTGATCTGAGTATACTGAATAACGTAATAAGCATTAAGACAGAAATTGAGAAAATAAGAGAACAAGTGCAAAATATTGAATAACTGGAGGTAAAAAATGGGTATAAAATTGATAAATATCGGATTTGGCAATATAGTATCGGCAAACAGGCTGGTTGCAATAGTCAGTCCTGAATCAGCGCCAATAAAGAGGATAATACAGGAAGCGCGGGACAGGGGAATGCTGATTGATGCTACATACGGCAGAAGAACAAGAGCAGTCATAATAACGGACAGCGATCATATAATTCTTTCTGCAGTACAGCCGGAAACAGTAGCGCACAGACTTGTAGACCGTGAAGCAGAAGAAAGTGAAGAAGTTACAACAGAGGAATAAAAGCGGAGGGAAATATGAATAGTAAGGGGCTGCTTATTGTTATATCTGGGCCTTCAGGTGCAGGCAAAGGCACTATATGCAGAGAACTCCTTCACGGTTACAGTGAAAACCTTGAGCTTTCTGTTTCAGCGACGACCAGAAAGCCGCGTGAAGGAGAAGTTGAAGGGGTAAATTACTTTTTTATGGAGAAGCAGGAGTTTATCAAGATGGTTGAGGATGGAGAGTTTATTGAATACGCAAAGGTTCACGACAATTATTATGGAACTCCCAAAAAATACGTCATGGATAAGCTTGAGGAAGGGAAAAATGTAATACTGGAGATAGATGTGCAGGGCGGTATGAAGTTAAAGCATGTTTTTGATGAGGCTGTATTTGTTTTCATAATGCCTCCCTCCTTTAAGGAACTGAGGAAAAGGATAGAAGGCCGTGGTACAGAGACTGAACAGGATATATGCAAGAGGATGAAAAATGCTTATGGTGAGATAAGCTATGTATATAACTACGATTATGTTGTAGTGAATGATGATTTAAGGGATGCAGCAGGAAAGATCAACTGCATACTCACTGCAGAAAAGTGCAGAATTAAAAGATGTAATATTGATTTTGAGAATTTCAGGGAGGGATAAAATGATATATCCTACTTTATCATCATTATTGGAAAAGGTGGACAGCAAGTATACTCTTGTGGTTGCTGTCGCCAAGAGAGCAAGGCAGCTGGTAGACGGACAGCAAAAGCTTACAAAGGTTGAATCGAATAAGCCGGTGACAATAGCAATAAATGAAATATACGATGAAAAGATCGCATATGAGAGAAACAAACCGGAAAAACCAGCAGAGTAAATGCACCTGTAATATAACTTGAGTATGGTGCGAATTGATAACATCCAAGGAAACGTTTGTGCGGGATATGAATGACTAAAATAATGTATATCCCGTAAAAATGTATAGGTGATTAATATGCTTAAAGGAAAGAATATAGTACTGGGGGTATCGGGAGGCATAGCTGCGTATAAAGCGTGCGAGCTGGTCAGCAGGCTCAAAAAGCTGAGTGCTGATGTGCATGTTATAATGACGGACTCGGCTGCCAAATTTGTTACTCCTCTTACCTTTCAGTCACTGTCACTTAACCAGGTGGCTGTAGATATGTTTAAAGCCCCGAAGTACTGGGAAATAGAGCATATATCTATGGCAAAGCTGGCTGATGTGCTTGTAATTGCTCCTGCAACTGCCAACATAATTGGAAAGCTTGCAGGAGGAATTGCTGATGATATGCTTTCTACAACAGCTATGGCCACTAAAGCAAAGGTTATAATTGTTCCTGCGATGAACAGCAATATGTATGAAAATCCTGTGGTTCAAAGAAATATTAAGCTTCTGAAGGAATTGGGCTATAGTTTTATTGAACCGGAAGAAGGGCGCCTGGCCTGCGGTGATGTGGGAAAAGGTAAAATGGCTGACCCGGCTGTAATCGAAGGAGCTATTATTGAGGCATTAAGTCCAAATCTGGATTTGGCCGGTAAAACCGTACTTGTGACTGCCGGACCGACAAGAGAAGCTATTGATCCCGTAAGATTCATTTCCAACCATTCTACAGGGAAAATGGGCTATGCAATAGCAGAAAGGGCGGCAAAGAGGGGGGCAAGGGTTCATCTTGTCTCAGGACCTGTCAGCCTTGAAACACCGTGGGGAGTGACAAGGTATGATGTTGTATCCGCAGAGGAAATGCATAATAAGGTAATGGAGCTTTTCTCGGGGTGCGATATAGTAATAAAAGCCGCTGCCGTAGCGGACTATGCACCACAGACTTCTTACAGCCAGAAAGTAAAGAAGGTATCAGCCGAGTTTGAATTAAAGCTAAAGAAGAACCCTGATATACTTTATGAATTGGGAAAAATCAAAGGTGATAAGATAATAGTGGGTTTTGCCATGGAGACAGAGAAGCTTGTTGAAAATGCAGCACTTAAGGTCAATAATAAAAACCTGGATTTTATTGTAGCCAATGATTTGAATGAATCGGGGGCAGGTTTTGCAGCTGATACCAATGTAGTGAAGCTTATAGACAGGGAAGGAAATATTGAAAGCATACCACTTAAGAAAAAGCTGGAGGTTGCAGATATAATTCTTGATAGAATAAGAGATATAAAGCGTACATAGCGTACGCTTTTTAACTATAATGCGACGAAGGGAACAGGTATCTTGCATTGGGGGAAAAGACATTGGATAAAAAATTATACGCAGAGGTCATAGTAGCGAACAAGTGCAAAGAGACGGACAGGACATACAGCTACTTGATTCCAAAAGATATGGAAGAAGCAGTAGAGATCGGCAGCAGGGTCATTGTGCCCTTCGGCGTAGGGAATAAGCAGCTGGAGGGGTATGTACTGGACATAAAGGACAGTATTGATTTTAATGTCTCAAGGATAAAGCCTGTCGCCAGGGCTTTGGACGATGAGCCTGTAATGTCACCAAAGCTTGTGGAATTGGCTGAGTGGATGAAAAAAAAGTACCTGAGCTATTATATTGATGCTATACAGGCTATTGTGCCTTCTCCTGTAAGGACAAAAAGCAGCTATAGCATAGAGCTTTCAGATAGCGGGGATATATATGAAAAGCTTGCAGCGTTTAATTCCAACAGTATAATGGAAATAGTCGAATTTCTTGAACTGAATGGTGGAAGTGCCAAGCTGGAGGATATAAAGGAATATTTCAGCGGCCTCAAAATAGAATATTATATGAAAAAACTTATAGAAACAGGAATTGTTCAGAAGCTTCAGCGAATCGGAAACAAGATCGGGAAAAAGAGCACAAAGCTTCTGTATCCGGCAGAAGGTGCAAGCTTGGAGCTAAAGAAGAATGCAAGCAAGCAGAAGGAGATATACGGATTGATCATGGAGAACCCGGGTATTTCTCTGGCAAAGCTTAAAGAAATATGCGGAGACTGCGATTCGGCAGTCAAGGCCATGGAGAAAAAAGGACATATAAGGATTGAGGAAAGGGACGAATACAGGAAGGTTGATTCCAAGGTATACAGCGAGAAAAAGCATGAGCTTTCGAAAGACCAGTTGAATGCTCTGACAATCATAAGAAGCTTCTTTTCCAGGGGTAAGGATGTAGTACTTCATGGGGTCACCGGCAGCGGGAAGACTGAGGTATATCTTGAACTGATAGAAGAGTGTCTGAGCCAGGGCAAGGATTCCATAATGCTGGTGCCGGAAATAGCCTTGACACCACAGATGGTCTCGAGGTTCAAGAACCGTTTTGGAGACAACATAGCTGTTATGCACAGCAGTCTTTCTGAGGGTGAGAAGTACGATGAGTGGAGAAAAATTAAAGCAGGCATGGTAAAGGTGGCAATTGGAGCACGTTCGGCAGTGTTTGCTCCATTTAAAGCCCTGGGAATCATAATCATTGACGAGGAGCATGAGCATACCTACAAATCAGAAATAAGGCCAAAGTACCTGACCAGGGAGGTAGCAGAAAAAAGATGCCGGTTGGAAGGTGCACACCTGCTTTTGGGATCTGCGACCCCTTCTATTGAAACTTATTACAGAGCAAGAGCGGGA
>LOES01000223.1 GCA_001515955.1 Clostridia bacterium BRH_c25
TGCCTTCCAAAGGAAAAGTGAGGATATATCTCATCATAACCGGATACTATCCTATCCCTTTCAACCTTGGCTATTATAGATGCCGCAGCTATTGAAAGGCTCAAGCTGTCTCCCTTTATTATTCCTTTTTGAGGTATATCAATATCCTTGAGGGTCACGGCATCCAGCAGAATATACTCAGGTCTTTCCGTCAAACCCTCCAGAGCCTTCTTCATTGCAAGGTATGTAGCATTTAAAATATTAACTTCATCAATGACCTTTTCGTCAACTATTCCAATGCTGCAGCACAAGGCTTGGGACTTTATCTCATCATACAGGTACTCTCTTTTCTTTTCCGAAAGCTTCTTGGAATCATTAACCCCCGGAATGAGTACCCCTTCTCCAAGTATTACCGCAGCCGCAACAACAGGTCCCGCCAGCGGGCCTCTTCCAACCTCATCAACCCCTGCAACCAAGCGATAGCCCTTCTTATAGCAGCTGCGTTCAAACTCAGTCAGCTTGAAAAGCCTCTCTTTTTCCTTTTCATCGTACTTTATCCTTATAGCCATTCCTACACCTCATTCGTCCATATATAATAATTTATCGGAATCCTAATTAAAAAACAAAAGCACATATATATAAATATACATGCTTATTATAACATATCGGATTATGGATGCGAGATTCGAGATACGAGATGCGAGGAAGGGGCTGGGGTATTCCTTACGGGTCCGGGAACGTGTAACACGGGACACACGGCTGGTTTTCACGGATGTACACGGTTATTTTTTACTATTTTGTACCGGTATATTAATGAGTATCGATACTTGCTTGACTACTAGATACTATTTAATTTTCCCCGCTGTGTGTTTCGTGGGTTTCCGTGTTTTTCCGAAGGAAATCCGTGTTGCCCGTTCCCCGGTATATGCAACAATTGTTCTGCCTATTCTCTCCGATACCTTTCCCGTTCGATACGTTTCTGCCTGTAGTCCCATACCGATGCGATAATCACTATAAGGGATGCTACAGCTATAAATATTAGCTCCTGCTGTAAACTCTCAAACTCATAAAACATTATATAATTTCCCCTCCTATTTTTATTTTGGGAGGGGAAATTGAAAAAGCGCATATGCAGGTTTTACCCAACACATGCGCTTATGTTACAATTCCGTACTACCAGTCCATACACCGCAATACAAAGCCAACCAAAACACAGCTACTGTGCCTTGATAAAGCACTGTAATACCAATGTAATGGGGTTGTCCTTGAAATTATTGTCAAAATGGACTATAATAACATAAGGTTGCTGTGGCAGCGAAAGCTGCGTTTGTGGGTGTCACCACACCTGCATGAGCCTGTAAGTGTTCCCGCACTTACAGGTCACGGCGACCTTTTCAATTTCCCTTATATTGATTATAGCCTTTGTATTGGCAATATGCAACATTTTTGTATGGGGTTGGGTAGAGTTTTGTTGAAGAATAAAATCCATTTTAAAATTCCTCCGTGTGTTAAATATAAATAGGGTTTCATCTTGCTTGAAAAGAGAATATTTCAAGCCTGACCCCACTTTCCCCGCAAGGCTGTTTTTCATCCCTATTCGATATTCTTTCGATATCCTCTATACCCTTTTTTTATTAAATCTGATATATTTTCTGTTCGTAAAAGTACTCTTCCAGTACTTCTACTTGCATCTACAATTTGTGCACATTTTTTTTTATCTTCAACAAAATTAATAAATATCATAACATGACTTCCTGGTAAAAGTATAACATCACCGGGTAGAAGCAAATCCATTGAATCTAAAGGTGATGCAATATTAGTTATAGTCTTAGTAGTCACTCTTTCTGCCAAATCCCAGCAAATCGTAACAAGACCAGAGCAATCAACACCAATACAATACTGGCTGACACCATTATCTTTACATTCTGGTACATTACCTGCAAACTTCCCTGCTGTAATTCCAGTATCAAACTCTTCAGTTGTAGAAAAACCGCCCCAATTATAAGGCATTCCTTTATTTAATTGATCAATTATCCACCAACCACAATTATATTTAGTACTTGTATAATTGGAATCCGGCGTGTTAACCACAATCCCATCAGTATCATACCCGTGAAAGAGGTTTTTAATAGTCGGTTTCCATATATGATTCGCATAAGCGAGAGCACATGAAACCACGTTTTCACGCCAAAAAATATTTTCTAAATTATTCTTATTATTCATAACTACCTCCAAATATCCAGGTGTCAGGTGCACAGGTTATTAGGTTATTGAAGCCAACAAATATAATAACCTCAGAGCTTGGCACCATGTTTGGAAGATATAATTCTCCAGTTCTTTTGTATTGCTATGGATTTAAGCTGGAAATCTGGGTTAACCGCTATAGGTTGTCCGACAGATTGAAGTACATGAATATCAGAATAGCTGTCAGCATAAGCACAACTTCCTGGCCAGTCTATTGCTTCAAATTTAAAATGATCCTGAAGTCTTTCAATTTTTGTAGTACCACATGCAACATTCAATTGTTTGGATATATCAATTAATCCCATATCATCAAAATGTATTTCTGTGCCAATAACTGTATCCATATGAAGATATTCTGCAACTTTATTTAAAATAAGGCTGTAGGAGCCAGATAGTATCACCGTATGAAAACCTGCGTTACGAGCATTTTGAATTTCTGATACTATTTCACTGTTTAGTAATTTAATTATAGCCTCTGAACAGGTTGTCATATATTGAATGATTTCTCTTTCAGTCATTCCTTTTAATATTCCATGAAACTTTTGAAAAGCTATTAACTTCATTTGCTCTATTGAAAGGTTGGATTTCAAGCCTAGTTTGTATTTTAAATATAATGGAATAAGGGGAAGGTAGATATTCAAGAGTTTAACTTTAGAATATTTATTCACTTTCCATTGCTTGAGTAAAAAAGGCAAAGTATCTTTTGGAAAAAGAGTACCATCAAAATCGAATATAGCTAATTTCATTAATATCACTCCATTACTGTTTGTAGATATACTACCATAATCAGAAATGATACTCAAGTTGTTAGCCTATTAGGAGCTTCTTGTACCGGGTACAGAGAATAAGCGGTTACCGCATATTAAAATAACCACATAATAAAGGATAGCATGGGTAAATTGCTATCCTCGAACTAAACATTCTTCAGTATATCATTCAACTGCCTCTTCAAATTAGGAATATCATTTGCAAGAGTATTCCATACGTCTCCCATTTTCAAGGTTTGATACTTATGGGCAGTAATATCTCTCATACCGGCTATTCCACGCCACGAAACAGAATCATATGATAGTTTGAATCCATCAGTAAGGCTTTTAGTAAGCTCTCCTATGTTTATAAGCGTCATACATACTGCTCTTTTTGTGCGTTCATCGCTTATAAATTTTCCCAGATCAAATCCCTCTGTTAGTTTTTCTATTATCTCAATTTCCGATAATATCTTTTTTACTATCTGATAGTCCCTATTGCTCATAGATATCAACTACCTTATTTATTTCTATTAATGAACATTCATCAACAGGAGCATGTATCAAATCCACTTTTCTATTCAATCTTGTCTCAATCTCGTTTTTGATATCTGAAAGCAAAAACAGTGAGACATCAGAAGATAAAAACTCAACCAGAATGTCAACATCGCTTTCATCACTTGCGCTGCCATCTGCAAATGACCCGAACAGAGATACCTTCTTTATTGGATATTTTATTATGATATCATTCATTGAATCTTTGATCTCACTTATAGTCAGCATTTTGACATCACCTCCAATAAATTTCAAAACTACTATATGTTTCGCACTATTTGAATTCAATATAAAATGTTTAGTGCGAAACATTTTCCTTGCTTCATATATCGTGAAAAGTACATATCTGATAACACAAAATCAGACGTTTCAACTGATTTTGTAATGATAAATCTTTTTCACGATATATATAGCTTAATTATATCATATTAATATTTTAATAAACATCTATTTTCCATTTTATTGCATCGAAAATTCCTCCATATCATTTTTATAGTAAACAAGAAGTCACAATATTCGCATCAGGAAGAGTTCCATGGTGTCAGGCTCCAATTGTTAATTATCCTTTTTTTCTTCCCAAAGTCGTGTGCGTTCTTCAAAACTCACTTCTTTGTGCATTTGATGCAGCATCCATAGATAGCCGAAAGCGTCGCTGAATATGGCGTTTGACACTCCATAGTCAGGCATTTCGGTCACCGGTTGCACCTCAGTACAGCCCGCGGTGATAGCCTTTGAAAATGTTTCCTTGATGTCAGGCACAAGGATGTTAAACCAAATCCCTTTGGGTTCCTCCGGGTTTGGCGCTTTCAACCCGAATTTCGGATTTTCATCCAACATGTGAAAGCGTACTCCGTACAGGGTAAAAACAACTTCATTTTCACCTTTGGGAAAATCTGAAACCTCAACACGTTCGATATCAAATACTTTTTCGTATAATTCCAATGCTTTCAAGCTGTCTGCAATAACCATATCAATTTCTACACCCACCATTATAAATACACTCCTTTATAGATTAGTTGAATATTTTCACAACCCTCAGATTTCCAATCGTCAGGCTTCTTTCCGACAGGTGAAATCTTTGCCACATATCCAAGGGCAAGTGCTGTTTCATGCAGGCTGCTTACAATAGACTTATCCTCTGTCGATAATGAAGAAATTATTCGAGCTAAAGCATCCTTTGACTCCATAAAGTTCCTCGCTTTCTACTATATCTCGTGGTCAGGGCTTGAAAGCCCTGTAACCACGGCATTCTTACATCGACTACTTGGACTACTATGTTTTCCTACCACGAGATATTCTCCGGTTCATGCCTTTTTCGGGCGGGTCGGCAAGCCGAACCACTTATTTCTTTGGTTAATCCTTTTATGGCTTTATGTGCCAGGGAATGAATGTCATAGCCTGGCGCTTACATTGTTTTTCTTTATGCAATTTGATACTATACAGCATACAACTATAACACAGAATACAATAATATATCTATGCAAAGTTCTGCCTGCCCCGTAGAGGTATGTAATAGCCGCAATACCTGTTATACCAATAAATATGGTTGAAAAAAGCTTTATTTTCCAATTTATATTTTTGTTTCTAAGCCAATAAGGCACCAGAAGAAATGTTAAAAAATATACAAACGGGTAAATAAAGAACCCAATCCTTGAATCAGAAAACATAAACGCTAAAAGACTTATAACGAAGGATATCAATAATAATTTAATTGATTCTTTTACTGTACTGTTCGTATGAATCACCTCTTTACATTTTGTCTTTAATTCACCCTGGCTTTCGCTGAAATTAACCACAAATTAGAATCAAAAACTATAAAGCCTTCATATAAATACGTGAACTTTCGCCCCAGGGATGATATCCCGTTCCTATATGGATAAAACCATATTTCTCATAATATCCTATATGATCGGTACAAAGATACAAGTGAGAAAAACCGCCTCTTTTTGCATCATTCTTTGCCTTATCTAACAACAATGAGCCATAATCATTACCACGATATGCTTTTTCAATATATAATGCACAAACCCAAGGATACAGATCCATCCTGCTGATGAAATCATTAGTAATAAGACCGGCACAACCAATAATATTCCATTCATCTTCTAACAAGTACCATTGTGGCAGTGGATTTGTTTCTGTTATGCAGTTATTAATGCAATCCTCATAAACCATCATACTATTCTCACTTGCCCATTTACTTTGAAAATACTGGATTGCCCTGTCTTTATAATCTGGGTTTTCTCTTATTGATATAATATTCATTTTACGCCCCTTCCCTGGCACTTATCTAAATTTCAAACAACATACCATCATACGAGACCATAAATCCATTCTTCTCTATTCCCTTGCAAAGCTCCTCATGGGTGCTATTGCAGACATGTGCAAAGTGATGACTTACAAAAACTGTACTATCCTCAGAAGTCCCATTTTTATAAAATCTTTCTTTTACCTTAAGATTTTCGGAAAAATCCATATGACTATTATCTTTTCGATTTGAAGTGAGTCCATAAGTACAATCTAAAAAAACAAGGTCAAGATGCATACCTTTTAAATACTCGAAGGTCTCATCCGGATAATAGCCGGAATCATTGCCGAATAATATCCGTTTTCCGCCTTTTTCAACTACATATATATAGCATTTCTCATTTTTCATATGTCTTGCCAGTAAAGTATGGATTTTATAATTTCCCTTGTATAATGGCACAAACTCAGTTGGTGTATTAAATTCAATTTTGTTTTTTACCTCATCGGCTGGCTTTCCGCGGCCCATTTGATCGTATATTTCCTTAATTGCAGGTGTTGAATATACATTCAATATGTTTTCGTCTAGCACAGTCGCATAAAACCCTCCCCTATAACGGAATATTGTTGGGTTGTAATGATCTATATGTGAATGTGTTATCAACAAGTATTTCATTTTTGATAGAATTATTTTCTCATTTAATGAGTGACAATAGGTATCATCTCCAAAATCAATCATCATATCATCATCCACATAAAACTGCGAACGGGTTCTAATATTCTTTCCTCCTGTCTCACGAGCTTTTTTACATGAGTCACAGTTACAAAATATTGCCGGAAACCCTTCCGAAGCTCCGGAACCTAATACTTTTATTTTCATTTTTACCCCCCTTATGGGTGCCAGGTGCAAAGGCTATTAGGTTACTGAAGTCGATGATTGCAATAACCTAATAACCTCAGAGCCTGACACTTATCTATAGCCTTACTGCTGCACCCGGTACATTACTTTTTACAGTATGCTCATAATCTCATGTGGTCAAATGTACTCGTCATGCTTGCAACGAAGTTCCATTGCCGTTCCATATAAACTCTTAATGCAGAAGTGTTATTTTGATAAGCTGGATATACCGTTTCCAAGTCCAAATCGCTATTCAAATCTATTTTCTCAATCGCCTTTGCAGCCGCATACCCGCTTTCCATTCCCGCTGAAATACCCTCACCCATAGGGTTAAGAAAACCTGCGGTTTCACCTGCAAACAGTACTTTCCCTTTTCCATATTGTATAGGACATTTGGGCATAATGTGTGACATAAGCCATTTTTCGGCTTTTTCTTGCTTTTCTATTTTTGCGTTGTGCTGTTTTTCCATATAGGCAATAAATTCGGAATAATAATATTCAAGTTTACTTGTATCCTTAACTGACACGCCGAAAATGAGATAATCGTCTTTTACATTAAACCACGCATCATATTCCGATAGATGGGGCTGCAAATAGGCATAAAAATAATGATGGTCCAAATCTATAGATCCCTTATTGAAGGTTTGATAAGTAGTTATATAGTTTTGAGGTGTTTGAACAAGTTTCCGCTTAACGGAACCGACAACACCATCACATAAAATGACTAACTTTGCTTTTTCGGAATATAAAGAAGTGCCTTTTAACTTTACAATAACACAATTCTCTTGTTCTACGCATGATAGGACGGTTGTTTCATCGCGTAATTCCGCGCCAGCTTCGGTAGCTTTTGTTGCCAACCAATAATCAAAGGAACTCCTCCATATATTTAATCCTTCCTGTTCAAAACGGTACTCTTGCCCCTTGTCGTTGGTAAAAACCATACCTCGATTATCCTTCGGCATACACATCGTAAACTCTGGTGTATCATCGTCAAAGTATCGCTTGACCAAATCCATTGACTTCTTTATAAGAATACCTGAACAGGATTTATTTCTTGGCATCTTAAATTTTTCAATCAATAATACTTTATAGCCATTATAAGCCAATTCCCGAGCAGCGGTACAGCCTGTCGGGCCTGCACCAATCATTATTACATCGTACATAGCGGTTTCCTCCTATG
>LOES01000224.1 GCA_001515955.1 Clostridia bacterium BRH_c25
AAAAGCTTCCTTGATTGTTATTGAATTCGCACTTTGCCCAATGTAAATACTTCTGTGCGTTCAATATAATTATTTTAGCATTGAAAGCAGTCACTTTACAATACATACAAAGTACCATATTCCAATTTCTGCTTGCTGCTGTGATTGTACACAAGATATATTCGGGCTGTCGAATGAATATATTATATCACTACAATAGCATATTAAAAATTTCAAAGAGGTGACTGCAATGTTTAGTCCAAGTACCAAGCAATGTATCCCCTGTACCGAGAAGGAATGCCCCCAATGCCCGGAGGACAACTGTTATGTAGTTCAGGCAGGAGACACACTATATGCAATATCAAGATTCTACAATGTCTCACTGGATGATTTGATAGAGGCCAACCCCAATATTGAGCCTGAGCTTATAACCCAAGGGCAGGTAATCCGCATACCCTGGGCGGCACCGCCTGTAAACTGTCCCACCGGAGCTGCAATCTATGTAGTTCAAAAAGGTGACAGCTTTTATTCTATCGCAAAAAGAAATAAAATGCACTTGTCCGCCTTACTTAAAGCAAATCCAAATGTCAACCCGGACGCACTGCTCATAGGCCAAAGCATCTGCATTCCTGTAATATCAAGCTCATATGTCAATTTGGTCTATAGAGTCAAGCTCATTTATCCTTATCGCTGGAGTAAGATCGACAATGATAGATATGCAGGCATAGATGGATTCTTTCATGTATCCGCAATTTCCAGTGATTCTACCCTGGAAGAAGTTTGCAGCATAGAAGCGCACCACAAGCTCAAGCCCTATGGCACCCACCCGATTATAAGCAGTGCAATTGCAGATGGGCGGGAAGTCTGCTTAATAATACCATCTACCGACCAGCCCATGGAAATGCGCGGCCAATCAGCTTTGATTGCCCGGTATGACAGCCCTGTTGAAATTGAAGGCTCCAGTTATGAATACCTGATAATCCTGGCAGATAAAAATCATGTAAAGAATATAGCCGCTACATTGGAATTTCTGGATAAGTGAACAAATTGAAAGGCACACAGCAATCCTGGCCCCGGCAGACTATTATGTATGATAATAGTCTGCTCAGTCACACAAGGTACCTACACGACTGTATATCAAGCCCGTACAGTCTAAGGTCTACGACCCTCGGTATCTCATATGATTTTGGCAGTAATGCTGTGTGCCCATTGTTATTTTAACCCTAGTTTTTTCAAATTATGTGCTTACATTACATTAATTAATTAATAATTGTCTTGGCAATTGTATTCCATACTGTCGACTTTTCAAGTCCGTACTTCCAGGATGCAATACCTCCAAGCCTGTACTTGTTTACCAGTTCAGCCTTGAGCTTTATCGATTTCTCATCCTCCAGCCAGATCTTGTAGGTTGCATTGCCTTTTTTATAGGTTGCATAGTATTGACCACTGGCAGCATCCCATGTCTTTGCAGCCCCATTTTCAGCAATAGTGCTCTCGGCCACCTCCATAGAAATAGCCCTGGAGGTTACAACAGGCTTGCTGCTGCCATTAACATACTCTTCCTTCCAAAGTCTTGTATAGAACGGAACTCCCAGAAGCAATTTTTCTTTAGGAACCTCCTGCAGTACCTTCTTCAAGCTCTGCTCCACCCAGGAAAGCTGCGCAACAGATCCGCTTACCGGACTTCCTTCCCAATGCTGATCATAGGTCATAAGTGCCACATAATCCACAACCTTGGAAAGTGCAGCCCTGTCATAGCTCTCAGACCAGTTCGAATTCATGACTATAACAGTCACATCAACAGAAAGTATCAGTCCGTTTGCTTTTGTCTTCTGATAAAGCTCTTTCATGAACTTTGTGAAAGCATCTTTGTCCTTGGTATACATGTTTTCAAAATCAATATTTATCCCATCAAGCTTATATTTCTTGGCATTACTTATAAGGGAGTTTATAAACTTTGTTCTTGCGCTGGTATTGCCAAGAAACTTGTTTGTCATGGCAGAGTCAAATTTATTGTCCACCAAAGCCCATACCTTGTACCCGTTTTTGTGAGCCCTGCTGCTGTAGCTCTGGCTTCCCCTATCTTCCAAATCCCCATTTTCATTTGCAAGGGTAAACCATGTAGGAGACATAACATTCAGTCCGTCTACCTTCTTGACTTCCAACACATCCTGGGTACTACTCCAGATATAATGCCAGGTCAGGTTTATTTTCTTCCCCGAAGTAGGATCATCACTGAATTCCGGGATACTATTATATACTACCCAGCTATCTCCCACATTCCTTAAATATATTTTTTTATTAACTGCATATCTGAAATTGCCGGCCCCAAGCACCAGTTCATAAGACGCCTCAATTTCAGCAAGATACCTGGATTTGTTCAGTATTACAAAGCTCTCCTTCTCCATATACTTATTGCTTATGAATCCATTTGAATACTGAATATTAAGCTGTTCAGACCTTTTGGCGTTAAGCTTGGCTTCTTTTCCTGATGAAAGGGTGAGAGGCCTGCTTAAGCTTAAATCATTTCCGCTTAAAGCAGTCAGTACACTTTTTTCATAATCAGCAGCAAAAGAAATCAAATAAGCATCCTGAGCTTCCTTACTGGTCTCCCTGGTTCTCAGCACTCTTCCTATTACTGCCGCAGCCTGCGCTCTTGTTGCATCACCCTTGGGATTAAAGCTTCCGTCGGGCAGTCCGGTTATTATCCCCAATGCTGTCACTATGTCAATGCTTTCCTTGTGTCTGTAATACTGAGGTATATCCTTAAAGCTGAGCTTTTCTCCGGTAGTATCAGCATCCTGTACCGCTTTTGCAGTTATTACCGCCATTTCTTCCCTGGTTATTTCCTTATAAGGATAAAAATAATAACCACTGAATATGGGCAAAAGATCATTTTCCTTTGCCGCTGTAATGTACTTGTGACTCCAATGCTTGTCCGTAACATCGCTGTAGCTTTCTGTAAACTCATCATCCACAGTAATACCGATTGCCCTCACAAGCATAGCCACGAACTCTTCTCTGGATATAGTCCTGTCAGGCTGCATTGTCTTATTATCATAGCCGTTCATTATACCCATATAACTAAGTTCCAGAATTTCATCCCTGGCCCAGTATTTAGTTATATCCTTGAAGTCATAAGAACTATCCTCAAAAAATAACAGCTCACTTTTTGCAGTCTGCTTGTCCACCAAAAGCACATCTTCATTATATGTGTCTGTGTAATTCACTGCAGCAACAAATACAGGCAGTACAATACCGAGCATAAAAACGGCAGCCAGAAATATCATCAAAAATCTTGTCAGTTTTTTCTTCATTTTCACACTCCCCCATAACCATTATAGCAATTATGTAAACCATGATGGTTACAGGGACATTTCAAAAAAAAAACAATAAGTGCCAGGCACCGGAGATATCCAGTTATTGTAGCAATAACTGGATATCTCCGGTGCCTGGCACTACGTCTTGGCCTACGTCTATCTGTTCTTGAAGTAGCTGGTCTTTTTTATAGCTGCTATTATCACAAAAGCTATAACTGCACCGGCTCCAAACTGAATTGTATTACCTGTCATGCTTGCCACAGGAGACACCATATTTCCGGTTATCATCACCTCAGCAGCATAATAGCCGACAATCATCCAGATACCTGCCAAAAGCATTCCTACTGCATTTTTGTATGCATTTTCACCCTTTGACCCGCCCATATATGCTACGCTCCCTACAATAAAGCCCATTATTGCCTTTATTACGAATGTATATGGAGCCCATACAGAGTATCCGGACAGAATATCAAACATTGTCATTCCAATAGCACCCGATATTGCGGCATATTTTTTGCCGAAAATTATAGCTGTAAGGAAAATCATACTGTCCCCCAGGTGAATTACTCCACCGTTCCATGAAGGCACATGTATAGCCATCGTTGCTACGAAAGTAAGGGCAGAAAGCATACCCATCTGAACAATTTCTTTTATTTTTGCACTTACACTGTTAATATTATGATTTCTTGTTTCCATTTGATTTTGCTCCTCCATAGACTATGTATTTCAGTTTTGCGTCTAACTTTATTATACAGGAGCCTCAGTAAGGAACAATATCAAATCAGCTTTTATGCGTACTTCTTCATCATTTTTTATATAATTGTATCGATACAATATGTCAGTCACTAGTCACTAGACGCTAGTCGCTAGAATTCAGGTTAGGCTACGAAGCCTTACTGAACTCTAGCGACTAGCGACTCGGGACTAGCGACTGTTTATATTATGTCTTGCTCACTTTTTTTATCCTTTTTCCCTGCTGTCTTAATATAGTCAATATAATCAAGGCCTGCAAGACCTAGATGTATTGCCACCTGCTCAATGGCATATAAAGCTATAATCTCTGTCATCTGAAGCCTCAATGTCTGTTCCTCGATTGGTGTGAGTACACATGCAAGCTGCTGTTTGACAGAAAGCTCGAGGCTGAAAGGCTTGCCATAGGACACAGACAGCCTGTAAAAAAGCAGGGGATCAACTTCGACGTCGCAAAGCCAATCATTAAAGAACTTGTTCAACTCCTCATTGATTTCATTAAAAAGCTCTTGCTTGGACTGGCTGTCAATTTTGATATTTTTCAAATTTTTTGTGTGCCTTTTCAGAGGGTTTATGAACAGAGCACAAATAATAACCGGATAAAAATCCTTTGCTTCATTTAAAAGCCTTTTGTACTCCTCGGCGCTGATTATCCTTTTCTCATTAACATACCTCATTAATGCCTCGATATTCTCCGAAACATAATATTTCAAAAAAACTGTTCTCAATGTGCAAATAACGCCGCGCAGTATAATGCTGTAAATCTCTGAAGGAGTTTTGCTGTCATCGGCGATTCTCAGTTTGCTCTTAGTGTTCTCGCTTTTTTTCATATGCACATCTCCAAAAGATTCTATTTAGGAAATTAAATGTATAGCAGATATGGTTTTCCTATATATCTAATTATTTACATTTTTCATTTGTCTATTCAGAATTTATAATGTATAAATTGATTAATTTGGTATAAATGAGTAAAATATAGCTAAATAGATGCGAGAGTTAAAGCTGGGCTTCGAAGAACTCTCTTGAGCACGCGCAACTCGAAACGCGCAACCAGACCCAATAGGAATGCTATGGTAGAGCACATTAGACAATAATGAGGAGGTACCTATGAAAGATAGAGTAAATATAAATTCAGATAAAAGCGATAGTATCCGAATAAACAAATACATAAGCGAGAAAGGATTCTGCTCCCGCAGAGAAGCGGATGAGCTTATCAGGCAGGGACGGGTCACTATAAATGGTAAAAAAGCAGAAATGGGAAGCAAGGTATATCCCAAGGATATTGTTAAGCTGGGAGGCAAGCCCTTAAAGCCCAAAGAACCGCCGGTATATCTGGCTTTCAACAAACCTGCAGGCATAGTATGCACCACAGATCAAAAGGAAAGGGATAATATTGTAGATTTTATCAGCTTTCCAAGGAGAATATTCCCTGTAGGAAGGCTGGACAAGGAGTCTGAAGGTCTGATATTCCTCACAAGCGATGGAGATATTGTAAATAAGATTCTCAGAGCCGGAAACAACCATGAAAAGGAATACATAGTGACTGTAGACAAACCTATTACCGAAGGCTTTGTTGAGGCGATGGCAAAGGGTGTAAGGATATTGGGAACTGTTACCCGGAAGTGTAAAGCAACACAGATGTCCAAGTATGTTTTCAGAATAATACTTACCGAGGGAATGAACCGGCAAATAAGAAGGATGTGCGAGGTATTCGGCTATGAGGTGGTGAAGCTCAGACGGGTAAGGATCATGAATGTAGCCCTTGGCTCGCTTCCTGAGGGCAGGTGGAGACATTTGACCGGCCAGGAGCTTAAGACCATTAACAAGCTTGTTGCTGCTTCAGTAAAGACAGAGGAAGCTTCCCGATGAAAATGATTTTACCGGGAAACCCCTTTTCCCTGGAACTTTTATTAATTCATGGCAGTCAAAGGTGTATCTATAGATTTAGTACCAAGACCAATTAAAACCTAATGAAAGGAAGATCAAAATGAAAAAAATAGTATCCATCATAACACTGACTGCAATACTCTTCGGTATTCTTCTCTCAGGTCCCGTATCTGCTGCAGCGGACAACAAGGTAGAGCTCAAAGAGGCAATAGCAATTGCCAAAACAGCTTTTAGCTTCGATGTTGAAAATCATGACTTCAACAGCAATTATTCAGAAACAAATCAAGGCAGAAAGCTATGGTATCTGAACTGGAACTCGGCCACCGGCAGTGGTTCAAGCATCAACGTTACTGTAGATGCTGCGACAGGTGAAATAATCAATATGAACCAATGGGAAAACAATACCGTCCCAGCAAAGAAAATACCAAAGTACACAAGAGAAGAAGCTTTAAAGGTGGCAGAAGCACTGGTTAAAAAGCTGCATCCGGACAAATTCAAGAATTCAGAGCTTTTGGATGAATATCAGAACAATCTTTACCGCCCTGTTTACAACAATGATATTTACAGCTTCTATTTCATGAGGAAGATAGAGGTCATCGACTTCCAGGAAAATGGCATACAGGTTCAGGTAGACAAGAACACTCTGAAGGTAAGATATTTCAGCCTGGATTGGGATACAACAATACCTGTTCCCGACTCCAAAAAAGCAATCAACGCAGCTGACGCAAAAAAAATATATGAAGAAAAGCTCGGCTTGGAGCTGGCATACCAAATGATATATCCGAATCCTGCAGGAGATCCAAAGCTTATACTTGTATACACTCAAAAGAATTCCAACAACCTCATTGATGCAATTTCCGGCGAAATAATAACTCAACCTTACTATAGACCTATGTACGGAGCACAGGAAAAATCTTCACTCGGAGTCAGTGCGGATACTTCAAGCTATATGCCTACACCACAGGAGCAGAAGGTAATTGATGATTCAAGCAATTATATAAGCAAGGAAAAAGCCGTGGAATTACTTAAGAAGTATGTTACTGTTGACAGCAGGTACAAAATGGAGAATTCAAGCCTCTATGGCGGTCAACGAAATGAAAATACAACCTGGAGCATCAGTTGGAGCTTTAATGACAAGGACAAAAATACTTACAGCTATATATACGGCACAGTAGATGCTGTTACCGGTGAAGTCAGGAGCTTCAACATCAACAGCAGTGAAAATGAATATAAGCCTGACATTATTCCAAAGTACACAAAAGAGCAATGCAGAGAAATAGCTGAAAATTTCTTAAAGGAAATTCAGCCTGCCAAATTCAGTACTTCAGAATACAGAGAGCAGTATTATGAAACCTATTTAAGCCTTAAAAATGTAAACAGCTACAACATGAACTTCATCAGAAAGGAAAATGAAATTTCCGCTCCCTTTAATAGTCTCAATGTAACCGTAAGTGCTTATACCGGCAAGGTAACAAACTTCTATATGAACTGGAACAATCTGGAGTTTCCGGATGCAAAAGGTTCAATAAGCCTGGATAACGCATACAAGACACTTTATGCAAAGCACGATCTTATGCTTAAATATGTAAGAATGTACAATTATGACATGTACAATGACAACGCAGTTATAAGGCTCACTTACATGCTGGATAACTTAAACGGAATGATTGATGCAAAAAGCGGGCAGTTCATAGACTATAATGGAAAGCCTGTAAAGGAAGCCAACAAGGTTTCATTTACAGATATAGACGGTCATAAGTTCGAAAAAGATATCCAGCTGCTTGTAGAGCTGGGTATCATAGATTCCACTGAAAGCAAATTCAATCCGGACTCCAAAATACTTCAGAAGGATTTTGTAAAGCTTCTGATGAAAGCAATACAGCCGGAATACTATCCTATACCTTATGCAGCAAGTGAAAGCAGTGAATATGACAGGTATTATGAAAGTGCTATGATGCAGAACATTCTTGCAAAAAAGGACAAAAAACCGGAAGCTGTTGTTTCAAGAATTGAAGCTTCAAAAATGATGGTAAAAGCATTGGGTATGGGCTTCATTGCAGATATGGGCAATATATTCAATCTCAATGTCAAGGATGCTGCAAGCATCACTGCAGAAAACAAAGGCTATGCTGCAATCGCAGCTGCACTGGAGCTTGTTGAAACAACAGCAGGCAGCTTTGAACCGGCAGTAGAGCTTACAAGAGCAGAGGCAGCAGGAATGCTTATAAAATACCTCAAAATAGAAAAAACTCCTGCCGACTCTCAAGCCTCCGATGCTCCGGCAGTAATGCCGCTTTTGAGGTAACAAAAAAGGATTGCTCACAACTGAGCAATCCTTTTTTTATATCTCTTAGATTACGAGTCCTCCGTCTACTGAGAGCACAGCTCCGGTTACGAAGCTTGCTTCATCAGAAGCAAGGAACAGGAACGCATTTGCTATATCTTCAGGCATTCCGAGTCTCTGGAGAGGAGCCTTTTCCTTCATCATATCAAGTACCTTTTCAGGAACTGCTTCAGTCATAGGAGTCATAATAAACCCAGGGGCAACTGCATTAACCCTGATGCCTTTTCTTCCAAGCTCCTTGGCCCAAGTCTTGGTCATTCCTATAACTCCCCACTTGGCAGCTGCGTAGTTGGTCTGACCTACATTTCCGTATAACCCTACTACAGAAGAGGCATTCAGTATTACGCCGCCTCCCTGCTCTGTCATCATCTCAAGGACAGCCTGAGCACAGTTGTATACGCCCTTAAGGTTGATACTGATTACTTTGTCAAACTGCTCTTCTGTCATTTTCTTAAGCATTGCGTCAGCTGTTATGCCTGCATTGTTTACAAGTATGTCTACTCTTCCCCAGGCCTTCTTAATCTCTGCTACCATTTCATCCACCGATGCCCTCTTGCTTACATCCACCTTGAAGCCCAAGGCCTCAGCACCCATTGCCTTTATTTCCTCAACAACTTCTTTAATTGCATTCTCACGTGTACCGCAAACTACTACCTTTGCACCTTCTCTGGCGAATGTCTTTGCAGTTTCCATTCCTATGCCCTTTGTAGAGCCGGTAATTATAGCTACTTTATCTTTTAATCTCAAAATCATCTTCCTCCTTTTTAGTGAATCAAGTTATACTACATTTCCACTATAAGAGCGGTTCCCATGCCTCCGCCTATGCACAAGGTTGCAAGACCCTTCTTCAGATTCCTTTTCTTCATTTCATACAGAAGTGTAATGAGTATCCTTGCACCACTCGCTCCAACCGGATGACCCAATGCAATTGCACCGCCATTGACATTA
This sequence comes from Clostridia bacterium BRH_c25, assembly GCA_001515955.1. The sequence goes on from LOES01000224.1 coordinate 9,229, forward strand.
ACCTTGTTCATATCGAAGCCCAGTTCCTTTGCAACTGCAAGTGCCTGAGCTGCAAAAGCCTCATTAGCCTCAACAAGATCAATATCCTCAATCTTTAGCTTGGATCTTTCCAAGGCTTTCTTTACTGCCGGAACTGGTCCTATACCCATTATGCTCGGGTCTACACCGGCAGAACCATAACCAACTATTTTGGCTAGAGGCTGCAAACCAAGTTCCTTTGCTTTGTCGGCTCCCATTACAACTAAAGCGGCTGCACCGTCGTTTATACCGGAAGCATTACCTGCTGTTACAGTACCATCCTTTTTAAAGGCCGGCCTTAGCTTTCCTAAAGCTTCTGCTGTAACTCCTGCTCTTGGAAATTCGTCGGTATCTACAACAATGTCACCCTTTTTTGAAGATATTACTACAGGAACGATCTCATCCTTGAATTTGCCTTCCTTGATAGCTGCTTCTGCTTTGTTCTGGCTGGCCGCAGCAAATGCATCCTGCTCTTCCCGTGAAATGTTGTATTTTTCCGCCAGATTTTCGGCAGTTATACCCATATGGTAATTATTAAATATGTCGGTAAGGGAGTCATGTATCATTGAGTCAACAACTTCTCCGTGACCCATCTTGTAACCTGTTCTTGCATTTCTAAGCAGATATGGGGCGGCACTCATATTTTCCGTACCACCTGCAACTACAACGTCACATTCTCCGGATATTATCTGCTGAGCTGCAATCTGTACGGCTCTCAAGCCTGAGCCGCATATCATATTGATTGTATATGCCGGCTTTTCAACCGGTATCCCTGATTTTACTGCTACCTGTCTTGCTACACCCTGCCCAAGGCCTGCCTGAAGAATACAACCCATTACAGTCTCATCAACCATTTCCGGTTTTATGCCTGCTCTCTTGATAGCTTCCTTAACAGCAGCAACTCCAAGATCAACTGCAGGTACTCCTGCCAGGCTGCCGTTGAAATTACCTATTGCGGTTCTAGCCGCACCTACTATAACAACTTCTCTCATTAATCCTATTACCTCCTTATTGAATTTATTTATCCTTCTAAAAAACAATGCAAATATTATGCCAAGTTCACACTTCAAATGCCATTCTATCTATTTTTTTCTGCAGAATACCTCATAGCTCGTACATTAAGAGGCACCTTCCCTGGAACCTCACTGGGGCGATTCATGAATCGCCCCTGCAGCGGAACGGTTTGGAACCGTTCCCTACACCTCGCAACCTCGTAACCCCGAAACCCCGAAACCTCAAGACCTGATACTCTCTTTGCCTAAAATTGGGCGTGACTCATTTTGCTTTGTTTAGATCAAACCAAAATCGCGTACCTTCATTTAGCTTACTTTCCACACCATAGCTTCCGGCATGGGCTTCGAGTATCTTTTTTGCTATAGCAAGTCCTAAACCCGTTCCTTTGCTCTCCTTTGAAGCCTTGTAAAATCTGTCCCAAATAAATGGCAATTCCTCACTGGATATTCCGGCACCATTATCTGCAACCTCAATTTTAACATTATCTACATTTTCTATTATTTCTATTCGTATCAACCCTCCTCTGGCTGTATGATTACAGGCGTTATTAACAAAATTGTAGAGTACCTGTTCGATTCTCGCCTCATCTCCCATCACAAGAATATTGTCATTAACCTCCTGTACTTCCAAGTTTATTTCTTTTTCTTCCAATATATACGAAAACCTGTTCTTAATGTTTCTGACAGCAGCGGCAATGTTAAAAGGCCTGACGTCCAGCTTAAAATATTCCGACTGCATTTGTGACAGGTTAAGGGTATCGTTGACCATATTTCTGAGCCGGTCAGCCTCTTCCAGTATTATTCCCAACTGCCTGCTCCGTTTTTCCGGCACATCCCCTGTAACGTCTCTTATTGTTTCCGCATAACCTTTGATAAGGCTAAGAGGAGTTCTGAATTCGTGGGATACATTTGCTATAAGCTCCTTTCTTAACTGCTCAATTTTTTGCAGCTGAACAGAGAGGTTGTTTATAGTATCAGATAGCATACCAAGCTCATCCTTGCTGTCAACATCAATCCTGATGGAAAGATTGCCGTCGGCCATTCTAGCTGCAGCTTCGTTAATCTTGAGTATTGGCTTTGTAAATGCCCTTGAAAAATAATATGTCAACACCAGAGATATTAGTATAAGTATGGCAGTGACTGCCATCAGTTGTTCTTTAATAATCATTTCCGCTTCTTTTATAGATGCAAGGGGTGCACTTATTATCATCACACCTCCGGAGGACAGCTGCTCTCCCACCGGGATGCCGACAAGCAGGATATTGCTGTTAAGCCTGTTGTGCTTCGTCTGTCTGACAGTTACATTACCCTTTGCCGTTTCTATGAATACCTCCTGCTTGTCCATTGCTCTGCCCATCATCATTGGCACGGATGTATTCCCGAATACCCGTCTTCCTTCCCTGTCATAAATCTCTACACCGGCATTGTATTTCAGATTTAAGAGCTCTGCTCTTTGTCCAAGCTGATCTATTTCAGCTCCTTCTTCAAAAGCCTTTGCCAGCTCAGTTCCTTCCTGTTTGATATTGCCGGTCTGCCTGTACAAGTAGTACTGTTCCAGCATTACAACCTGAAACAGCCATAAAAGCCCCAGAGTGATCCCTATCATAAACAGCATCTGCATCCACAGCCTGACAGATATACTTTTCATTACCTAACCCCCATCTCAAACTTGTAGCCTACACCCCATACAGTCACCAATAAACTTCTGTATTCGCCCAGGCTCTCCCGGAGCATCTTTACATGAGTATCCACCGTCCTGTAGTCCCCTCCGAACTCATAGCCCCATACCTTATCCAGCAGCTGCTCCCTTGTAAATACTCTGTCCCTGTTTCTAACAAAAAAACTCAGCAGATCAAATTCTTTTGGTGTCATTTCTATATTTGTACCGGCTATCGTAACCCTTCTGGAATCAATATTCACATAGAGCTTCTTATACTCAAACAGCTCAGAAGAAGTGTTTTTTTCAGTATTGCCGCTCCTTCTTAGAACAGCCTTCATTCTTGCAACAAGCTCCTTTGGGCTGAAAGGCTTTACAATATAATCATCCACACCAAGCTCGAATCCAAAGAGCCTGTCGTATTCTTCTCCTCTGGCAGTCAGCATCATTACTGGTATGGAAGAAATCCTTCTGACCTCTCTGCATACACTCCAGCCATCTACTTTGGGAAGCATTACATCAAGCACAAGCATATCAAACTCTGAGTTTTTGAACTTGTCCAGTCCATCCGCTCCATCAACAGCTTCAGTTATTACAAATCCCTCATTTTCCAGATACTCCTTCACCATTTCCCTGATTCTGCTTTCATCCTCTATTAAAAGAATCCTTTCACCTGCCATATTGGCACCACCTTACTTTTGTTATATGTCCAAAATCGGACACCCAATGGGCGCCCCTAAATCGGAACGCATACAATGCGTTCCCTACACCTCGAAATCTTGTATAGATGCATGAATCGCCCATTGCCCTTTTCCTCATTATTACATATATTTCTCATTAATGTAACTATCAAAACCATATCCTTTTCAATTTTCATAAATCTATCACAATTTCATCATGATGTTAACAAATCTGTTGTGTAGAATTAAATTAAAGCTTAAGCCTATACATTACAAAAAATTAATATCGAAAGGGTGAAAAAAATGAAAAAACTTACATTAGTTGCTGTATTAGCCTTTGCGCTGATATTCTCCACATTCTCGGTTTTCGCTGATAGCGACCAGAGTATACTTTCAAAGGTTACCGGACTTAGTGATGCCGAAATAACAGAGCTTCGGACTCAGAGAATCGGTTACGGCCAGCTGATACCTGCATCAATTCTCGCCGGCAGGCTCGGCATGGACATAAAAGATGTCATAGCCTTGAGACAGTCAGGAAAGTCATACTACCAGATAGCTGTTGATAAGGATATAAATGTTGAGGACTACAAAAATGACCTGCTTGACAAGAGAAATACCTACATTGACGAACAAGTAAAGGCCGGCACTATTACAGCAGACCAGGGCGAGCTCATAAAGGAAAGAATGAGCACCAATATTGAAAACTGCGACGGTCAGACTCCCGGGGCAGGCAGAATCAACGGAGGCTGTGGCTTCGGCAGAGACATGAGCGGAGGCTTCGGCAGAGGTTTCGGCAGAATGGGAAATGGTGTAGGCTTTAGAATTAATGCACAGTAATGGCAGATATGTATAAGTAAATTATAGGTATAGAGAGTCCAGCCTCTCTATACCTCATTGCTTGCTACTTGTTCTTAAGTCTGCTTCTTGTACCAATCTAAAAACTTTTCTATTCCTTCTTCAATCGAAATTGCAGGATTATATCCTAACATAATATTCGATTTTGTTATGTCTGCATATGTGTGTTCCACATCTCCCTTTTGCATTGCCAAGTACACTCTACGTGCAGATTTGCCAAGCTTTTGTTCTATTAAATCTATCAGATTGTTAAGCTTTATTGGGTTTGAATTTCCCAGGTTGAATATATCAAATGAACATTTGAGGTTAATCGAAGCAACTATCCCATTAATTATATCATCAATATATGTGTAGTCTCTTGAGCTTGCTCCATCTCCCCAAATAGGTATCTCTTTCCCTTCATCTATCAACCTTGTAAAATAGTGTATAGCCATCTCGGGTCTTTGTCTTGGACCATAGACCGTGAAAAACCTCAAGCATACTATTGGTATACCATAAAGCGCATTATAGACACTGCAGAATGACTCTCCGGCTAGTTTAGCTGCTGCATAGGGCGATATCGGCGATTTAATGCTGTCACTTTCTTTAAAAGGAATAGAATTTAATCCATATACAGAAGACGTTGATGCAAAAATAAATTTCTTTACTTTATAATCTCTGCTGAATTCAAGAAGATTGACTGTTCCTTTGATATCCACATCAACATACTCAAGAGGATTGCCAATGGATGTTCTGACTCCTGCAAGCGCTGCAATATGAACTACCGTATCTATATCAAATGTGTTGAATATATTTTCCAAAAGCTTTTTATCTCTTATATCTCCTTCGACAAGGGTATATCTATGGTTTGAATGAGCTGTTAAAATGTTATTTCTTTTTATTGCCGGATCATAAAAATCATTAAAATTATCCAGGTTAATTATCCTATATCCAAGCTCCAGAAGCTTTTCGCACAAATGAGAGCCTATAAATCCAGCTCCTCCGGTAACTAAAACCGTACTCAATTTCTTCCCACTCCCTTATATAAAAATCCAAAGCTTTTTACATAACCAGGCTCATATACATTTCTAAGATCTATAAAAATGGGAGTTCGAACAATAGATTTCAATTTTGAAAAATCAAGGCTCATAAAATCCTTCCACTCAGTGATAAGTACAATGCAGTCGCTATCTTCACAGGTCGAATATATATCACTGCAATATTCAATAGAAAAATCAGGATAAGCTTTTTTGGCATTTTCCATAGCTTTTTGATCAAAAGCTTTGATCTTAACTTCATTATCTAATAGCATTTTTATTATATTGATAGCTGGTGCTTCTCGGATGTCATCTGTTTCCGGTTTAAAAGCAATTCCTAAAATGGCAATTGTCTTATTCTCAAGATTGCCAATTGTATTTTTTATCTTTTCAAACATTATCCTAGGCTGATTATAGTTTACTTCCACTGTGCTTTCTGCAATCTTTGGTATGTATCCAAGATTTTTGCCTATATTTACAAGTGCCTTAGTATCTTTAGGAAAACAGCTTCCTCCGTAGCCAGGTCCGGGATTTAAAAACTTTGGTCCTATTCTGCTATCCAGCCCCATTGCTTTAGATACAACGCTAATATCAGCATTGCAGAAATCACACATATCTGCTATCTCGTTTATATAGCTTATTTTTGTTGCTAAAAAGGCATTTGAAGCATATTTTATCATTTCCGCTGTTTCTATATTAGCCACTACTATTGGTATATCCAATTGAATCTGCACATTATATATCCTTTTCATAATATTTAAGGCTGTTTCACCTTCAGTACCTATTACAATTCTGTCAGGCTTTAAAAAATCCTTAACAGCAGTTCCTTCTCGTAGAAACTCCGGATTAGATACAACATCAAAGCTAAACGCTTTGGTTCTCTGCTGCAAAATGGTTTTTATTTCTGATTTAATCCATTGTCCTGTCCCTACGGGAACAGTACTTTTACATACTATAACCTTATAGTCCTCCATATGATTTGCAATCTCTCGTGCTACCTGATACACATATTTAAGATCTGCTGAATCATCTTGCAGCGGAGGCGTACCCACTGCAATAAAAATAACTTCAGCGTGCTTTACAGCTTCTTTTATAGATGTTGTGAAATTTAATCTTTTTAAACTATGGTTTTCTCTTACAATATTCTCGAGACCTGGTTCATATATCGGGACTATTCCGTTTTTCAATTTTTTAATTTTATCTTCATCAACATCCATACAGATTACATTCATTCCTAACTGTGCAAGACACCCCCCCGTAACTAGTCCTACATATCCAACACCAATAACAGCAATATTCATAGCGATCCCCCTTATTATCATCATTTTCTATAACTTCATTAAAAAGCTATAATAAAATCGAGTAGCAATAAGCTTACTATTTATTGCTACTTGATTTTATTTTTATGCTATAATTTACAAGCCTGTTGTTTCGACACCACGGAAGAGCTCTAATAAATCATTAGCAACTCTTTCCCAGCTATACCTCTCAACAGCACGACTGCGTCCTGTTTTTCCAAGCTTAAGTGCTACAGCAGGATTGTCTAGCAGATAGTTTATTCCTTCTGCAAAGACATTAGGATTACTGTAATCGTCTATTTCTATACCATTTCCATATTCCCATGATACTACCTCGGCATTTCCTCCTCTGTTTGTTGTTATTATAGGTAAGCCTGCAGCCATTGCTTCATAATGAACCCTTGACAGTGGCTCTTCCCATTGAGAAGCACATATAAATATATCTCCTAAGTTGAAATAGTCAGCCATTTCCGATGGTGGAACAAATCCGGTATACAGTACAGGTCCTTTCAGCTTTTCGGAAAATAGCTTAAGTGATCGAATATAATCATCGGATTTATTATCACCATACCATTTACTTCCTACAACAATCAATGCTACATCATTTCTGCTGTCCATAACTGTTTCCATTGCTTTTAGTACAATATCTGCGCCCTTCTTAGGGCTAAGTCTGCTTACATAAAGAACTATTTTATCTTTGCCCAGCTTTGATTTTAATCTATCTCTATTTTCAGTTCCTTTTTCAGACCAACTGGGTTGAAACTTATCAACATCGACCCCAGAATAAACTACATTTAACTTTTTATCCGCAATTGGATAGAGCCTTCTAATCCCATCAGCAATAAACTTACTCACTGTGGTAATAAATTCTACAGTTTCTATGCATTCAACAGCTATTTCAGGAGGTATCTTTTTCGGAAGAAACATTTCATTATGGATGCTAAGACTAAATTTAGCATTTTTTAGTTTTTTACTTAAAATAGGAACCCAAAGAGGTCTGTTGAATACATGAACGATATCAAACTCATCATTTAACTGAGCCATTACATTATTAACATATTCTTCCTTGTCTTTGCCGGAAACTCTTATATAATTCACTCCATCTACTGTCTCTTGTTCAGGCAAACCGGGATGAGCTATGCAAAAGACAGTTATATCATGATGTATTGATAAATAAGGTAAGATCCCTTCAATATATTGTTGAATTGCGCCGCCTGAAACAGGAGGAACAGGAAGCTTTTCAGTACAAACCAATGCAATTTTCAAATATTACACCTCTATTCAAATAAATTCCTTAATAAGGTAACCTTTGCTTTTTCAAATCTAACGACCTTTTCAATTTCTGATGGATTTATTTGTTTATTATTTATATATTGATTTTTAATAAGTCCATGAAACCAATGGGGGAATAACAAATCAATATATAATATTTTCTTCTCATCATCTGTTATAGGATTTTCACTTGAATACCAACTTAAAATATCATTGATTGTGTTGATATTCAGCATACCATTATCTATTGCCAGTTTACCTATTATTTTCCTCAAGTCTCTAGCTGAAAAATCATAGGTTACTGAGTCTAAATCAAGTACAATGACTCCGCTTGGAGTAGAAATAGCATTTCCTTTTCCAAAGTCCTGATGACAGAGCACCTTTAAAGCTGAGTTTGGTGTTGAAAGATTTTTATACTGTGATTGATCAATAAGCTCCAAGGCTAAATTAGATACATCTATCATTGAATCAACACATTTTAAATATGAAGCGTGAGACCTATTAGACTTGTTTGTTAATGCAAAGTCCTTCCATGTCTCAAACCTGTTTTTCATAGAAGTGTATTGCTCAGGCCATCTTCCGAATTTCGATGATTCTCTGGCATTTTCAGGATATTGATATCCTCTTGATGCCTTGTGAAATTTTGCGAGTCCCTTGAGAGCGGCTTCAAGATCGGTTTTATTGTTAAAGTTAAGATCTTTACCCTCTAACCATTCATAAACAACAAACAGCTGATTATTGTATTGTACAATGGGTTGATCGTTTTGGTTTAGTATAATTCCTGGAACATTTCCACCAGAATTTTTAATATAAATTTGTGCATATACAGAGAATAGTACCTTGTCGTAGGTTTGTCTTAATCTCTTTAAACACAGTGTTTTGCCAGATGTCTTAATTTTCCATACAGCTTTTATCCCACCGCTTTGAATAATTAAAATGTTTTGAGGTGCAATACCATATTCCTGTAACACTGCGACCGCTAAATTATACAAATCTTTTTTCGATTCGTTTGTTACTTCACTCATATATTTCTATCCTTCCTTAAAAACAAATTTTATTTACTAATATTTTGAGTTATTGAACTATATATTTCGCAAAAAACATTTTACATTCTCAATTCAAATTTTGCGAAATGTTTCCTTGATTGTTATTGAATTCGCACTTTGCCCAATGCAAATACTTTTATGCGTTCAATATAAATTGTCATAAATAGGTGTCATAGCCTTTTCTACGTCTGCCATTTCTTTAATTCTTTTCATATATTTTTCTGTTGTCCATGATGTTTCTCTTTGATTGTAATATTTGCTCATAGCTCCTAAAAATAGGTGCGGAAACAATAAATCACATTTTACAACTTGCCATTCATCAGAAGTTAATGGATTGACTGATTGATAGCATTTAATAATATTTTTTGCCAATTCAGAATTCGCTTTACCTGACTTTTTCATAATTTTATTAAAAAGCTTTCTAATATCTCTCGCCGGAATATCAAATGTGATAGAATCTGTATCAATAACATAGAGTCCGGATGAAGTCAAGATTAAATTGCCCGCTGCAAAGTCTTGATGACATAAACAGCCAATTTTATATATCTTATCAACCCAGTTTTTATATTCTTGTCCTTTAAGAGAATTTATAACTTTTTGTCCCTTTTCGTAAAAGTAAGGAAATTCTTTGATTATTAGCTCTCCGATAGGGGTCTTTCTTTCGGATTGAACTTCTTTTTTGTAGAACGCGTTCATATCCTCAAGCTGCATTGTATATTCTTCCACCCACGTACCAAGATGGTTTTTAGGTTTTGAATCCTCAGGAGCTCTGAATCCTGCTGCTGCTTTGTGGAATTTTGCCAATTCTATAACGATCATCGCTAACTCTTTAGGAGAATCATATCTCGGGCTGCTGCCTTTTACTGCATCAGTGAGAGTAAAGCATACGTCATTAATAGTAACATAGTCCAGGTTTGTAGTAGTTTTATTGACCTTTGGAATCAGAATGCCGTTTTGTATAAGATGGTCAACTGCAGATAGAAGGAATTTAAGTGTTTGCTCAGAACTGGAAACTTTTTTTAGAATCTTATCTCCACTTGAGGTTTTTACCCACCATACTCCTTTTTTTTCCTTATAATTCACATTATCTACGGCCAATACCTTCAAGTCATAATTATCCAGTACAGCTTTTATTGGTTCTTGACTTACAGGTGACAAAATAACCCCTCCTCTATCAACCATATTGATTTCGTATTTTTATTTCCTACCTTAGTTGTCATTATGCTTCACTCTCCTTTTATGATTAAAGCTACTAACTTGTCCTAGTACATAATATAGAGAAGTTTCTTTTTTGACACATAATATATTAAATTACGAGGATTTATTTCTAAAGGACAAAGGTGGTAGTTGCACCTCTTTTTACTTTTTACTGCACAACACTAATAAGAAGAAGTTAAATTATTTTTGTAAAACGAGTAACACACAATGTTATTTCTGAATATTATTGTAGTGAGCAGAAGACAAGCTCAAAACAAATATATATAAGGAGTGTTATTATGAAATATCAGGAAGGCTATGTTGGAACAAAAGCAGAACTCAGCGACTTTATCAAGAAAGTTTTCCCGGAACTCTTCGCCGGCAAGCTGGTAGTTGAAGGCCAGACAGTACGTATACCCAGCGACCACGCCCTTGAATACAAAGTAAAATACGATTCAGCAGGGGCCATTGGCATCAAGATTTCATGGGAAGACGAGACTGAAGAAGAAGAACAGGAGTTTGAAATATAGGACTAGTGCCTCGTAACGTATATCCCTTCTTGAGCATGCGAGGCACTGAATCAATGTTGTGATTTTTAACACTTTGAAAGACTAGAAAGCTGTTGTGTTAATAATCACTAGAACTAATACATGATTAAATCAGGGGGAGTTTATCTCCCCCTGATTATAACCTTTTTAGGGGAGTGATTGCTTTGACCACGATCAACCAGGAACCCATAATGGAAGAAACCCTATATATGAATCTCCTCAGGAACTGGAGGCGGTTGTTAAGGAAATGGCAAGGTTCCATCGGGCTTCGGCAGGCTTTTCCCTTCTTCCCGATACCAAACCTAAAGTTCACCTTGGAATATGGATTGAGGATTATTAGGTGCCATGAATAAATACTATTTCAAGCGGGATAAGGAATGGTCAAAGGAAAAATATCTTCTAAGGTTAAAAGAAATGTCTGCCTTTGAAAAGACCATAATACCGGTGCTTGATAATTTTGAATCCCTTTTGTCTAAATAACTCAGTTGGAAGGAATGAGCAGCTTGGATAACTATATGGAAAATCCAGACCGCCAGTGAAACACTTTGCCTCAAGAGGCTGAGCATGTCTTGTACATAGACCTGCTGTTTCCCCATTGGTTCTACGGCCTTGTAAAGAATATTTACCAGTCTAATAAAGCTGTAAAGTCAGCTGAAATTGAAAAGATATGTCAATTAGAGCAGGCCAAAGTCCCGCTTTTGGATTCCTTGCTACGAGGGAGTGAATAACTTTAAAAGAGTTATAATGCAACTAACAGGCCGATGTCTGTCTTTGACATCGGCCATTAAAATTTACTTCCTTCATATTCAGCATCAATTTTTACCGTTTACACAAAACTTGAATCATATACCCATGCAGGTCTAACAAGGCTTTTTTATCCTTTTTATCCTTTTAATCATCTTTGCAGACTGCATTGATGTTGACTATCGCCACATTGTTCAATACGAATATGAACTTAACCTTTTTCGGGCAGCAGCAATCATCATTGTCATGACAGCCTCCGTCATATTCTCTTGAGCTTATCATTTCTTTGATAGCATTTGCATTATTTGCAAGAACTTTTGCTGCTTCAGATGACAGCAATTCCGGCATCTTTACATAGTCCATAAAGTCACCTCCTTTCTTTTACTGGGCGGAGAATCAAAACCGGTTCGTCTTCTTCCACTAGCATAATATGACTTGTACATTGTTTTGCTACTGATTGTACAAAAAAAACTGTTATAAAAGCAACTGAGTAAAAAAGGCTTCCGTTGAAGCATTTTAACAACCAAGGAAGCCTTTAATGAAACTCGCTTACGGGGCATAACAGATTAAGGTGGAATTGATGCCCCTGCTCGTTATAAAAAGAAAATGAGACGACCTAAAAGTGTTCCAGATCGCCCCTGTTTTTAACATTTTAAGTTGTTTTCCCACTATTCCCAAAACTCCGTGAGCCAAGCCTTGTCTTCCAGTTCCTTCTTCTTTGCAGCTAAATGCTCTGCTGCTTCATTCATATCCTTTTTACATCTGGCAACCAGCTTTCTGTTGCATATTTGTCTAGGTATAAGCCTAAGTATTTTCTTAATATCTTCCATCCTTGCTTCAAGCACTGCCACCTCCAGCATTAATTGACTAATTTCATTTTCCAGTTTTCCCCAGTGCCAGCCCTCTTGTTCATGTTCTCTGCCGCTTATTTTTATGTGATCCTTTGTATCATCTATACCTATAGTTACATTGCAAAAAACAAGCTTAACATTTGTTGAATTGCTATTACAATCTAAAGTACAATTCTTTCCCACAATTACTTTCTCACCGGACTGATGGTCTACAATTGTTTTAAGCACTTCCGGGTTTTCAGCTATCACTTCTGCAAACTTTGGTGTTATAAGTTCAGGCATAATTACTTTATTCATATTTTTTCACCTCACTTTCTGGATCCCGTTATGTATAGTGAAGCATAGGTACAATAACCTAAATATTATGTACCTATGCATTTCATAAAACCCTTATTGAAAAGAAGCAGGGAATGGCAGCCTATGCTTAATCATCCTCTTCACAGACTGCATTGACGTTGATTACCGCTGTATTGTTCAATAAGAATATAAACTTAACTTTTTCCGGGCAGCAGCATTCATCATCTTTTTTGTCATGTTTTTTATTATCCTTTTTGTCATGCTTTTTATCATCTTTTTTATCATCCCATTTGTCGTCCCATTTGTCATCTCTTTTGTCATCTCTTTTGTCATCTCTTTTGTCATCCTTTTTATCATCCTTTTTGTCATCCTTTTTGTCATGTTTCTTATCTTCTTTTATATACTCTTTCCATGCTGCAGCCATTTCGTCCTGGGAGCTAACCTCATCTTTAGCGGTATATAAATTGCCTGCCAAAGCTTTTATTATTTCCGGCGAAAGCA